>NZ_JBNFOM010000008.1:0-144789 GCF_057364785.1 Brevibacterium sp. LAARM2_SD2
CGCTGCGGCAGGCGCCCGACTCTCTCACGTCGACGGGGACACCCCCTGCCGACGCCGACGTCGCCATCGAACTCTCCGGCGCTCAGGCGGGAGTCCGCACGTGCCTGGACGCGCTCGGCATCGGCGGCACCGCGGTCCTCGTCGGCAGCGTCTCGCCCGGCCCGCACGTCACCGTCGATCCCGAACACCTCGTCCGCGGATGGCGCACGATCACCGGGGTCCACAACTACGAACCCCGGCACCTCACCGCCGCCGTCGACTTCCTCGCCACCGCCGGCTCAGCGCTGCCCTGGGACGACATCCTCGGCGGCCCCATCGGGCTGACCGATCTGCCGGCGGAGTTCGCCCACCCCACCCCGGGCCTGCGCACCGTCGTCGATCTCCGCCGCTGACGGCACCCTTCGGCCTGTGCCGGCAGACCCTCAGCTGCGGGCCGCCTCGAGATCCTCCCGCAGCGCCCGGCCGGCGGCCCCGATGTCACTCGCCGAGGTGATGAACCGGAATCCCTGCTCCTCCCGCAGCTTGGCCTCCGCCCCGGTCGAGCAGTGGATGCCCGGGACGATGCCGGCGGAGTCCGCGGCGGTGCGGATGCGCACGAGCGCCTCGGCGTGGGCGTCGTTGGGCCGGCCCGGGACCGTGCCGACGGCGAACGCGAGGTCCGCCGGGCCGACGTAGACCCCGTCGACGCCGGGCACCGCGCAGATGTCCTCGACGGCGGCGAGCGCTCGGCGGTCTCGATCATGACGAAGAGGAGCGGACGGGCGGTGCGGGAGTCCCGCACCTGGCCGGTGAGGATCTCCGCGGTCGGACCCCACGATCGGCGCCCGCCGCGGCTCGGGTAGTCGAGCGCGGCGACGGCCGCCTCGGCATCGGCGACCGAATCGATGAGGGGAACGATGATCGCCTCGATGCCGGCGTCGGCGAGCAGCCCGATCTCCGTGAACCGGTTCGCCGCGACTCGGGCCGTGACGAGCGCGGATCCGTGCGCGCGGACGGCATCGGACAGGCGCACGACGTCACCGGCCCGGGCGAGACCGTGCTGGAGGTCGAGGCACACGTAGTCGAACCCGGCCGCCGCCCCGATCGTCGCGAGCTCCGGGGCCGCCGACATCATCCACAGGCCGTTGTAGATCGCCCCGTCGCCGAGGCGGGCGCGATGGGTCTCGAGTGCAGCAGTCATGGGATCATCGAACCACACCCCGGCGCCGAGGCGGTGGCGACGACCGCGATCCGGGCGGGCCTATGATGAGAAGCGCCGACCATCGGCGACCGACCCGAAGGAGCACGCATGGCGCACCGCACGGATGACGAGATCATCGCCGCCCAACCCGATTCCGTCGCCCGCACCCTCACCGTCGACGTCGCCGACGGCCTCCGGCACACCGCGCAGTCGCTCACCCAGACCTTCCCCGCCTCGCTGGAGAACCTCTGGGAGGCATGCACCGATCCCGAGCGCCTCGGCAAGTGGTTCGCGCCCGTGGCCGGTCACTTCCGGCTCGGCGGCCGCTACGTCGTCGAGGACAACGCCGAGGGCACGATCACGGCCTGCGAACCCCGCGAGTCCTTCACCCTGACGTGGGAGAGCGCCGGTGATGAGAGCGAGGTCGCCGTGCGCATGGCCAAGGACGGCCACCACGCCCGGCTCACCCTCGAACACCGGTTCACCGCCGAGGCCGACGCCGACTTCTGGACGCAGTTCGGCCCCGGTGCCGGCGGGGTCGGCTGGGACCTCTCGTTCCTTGGTCTCGCCCTCTACCTCGAGTCCCGCAGCGATGAGCCCCGCGACGCGGCGACGTTCGACGCCGAACCCGCCCACGACTTCATCCGCATCGTCAGCGATCGCTGGGCCGAGGCGTCCCGGCTGGCCGGCACCCCTGAGGACGAGGCACGGGCCGCCGCGGAGCGCACGACGGCGTTCTACCTCGGCGAGGACGCCAGCTGACCCGTTAGTGGCTTCACTGACAGAGTCAGCGGGGCCCGCCGCGGGCCGCCCCGACCGAGAGGCGGGCGATGTCGCGGAGGACGTTGAGCTCCTCGCTGCCGTCGAGCAGCGACTTCAGCTCGGTCGCGGCACTCGTGAGCAGGCCGCGGTAGGCCCCGGCGACGTTGTCGGGTTCGCGGGAGAGCGGATAGGACACGCAGAGCGCGAAGACCGTGGGTCCGACCGTGAAGGCGACACTCGCCGAGGCGGTCCCCTTGACCCGGGCCTGCTTCGTCGCGTAGAACTCCTGCGGGCTGCCCGGCCCGCACAGGGCGAGCGCCGCGGACCCGCCGTCGACGAGCGGGAGGATCGTGCCGACGCTGTGCGTGACCCGCAGCTCGTGGTCGGCTTCGACATTGCGCACGCACACCCGGTCCTCGCCGACGCGGACCCACAGCTGCACGGACTCGCTCGCCCGCGTCCGCAGGTGCTCGAGCACGGAGTTCGTCGTCGCGATGCTCCGTCGCCCGGGGAACGGTCCCAGCCGCAGCAGACCCGAGGGGTCGCGGACGATGAACCGGTGGGTGCGCAGATCGGCGAGCAGCCGGTAGGTCGTCGACTTCGAGTACCCGAGTCGCCGGCACACCTCGGCGGCGGTCAGCGGCGAGTCCTGGAGGGCGGTGAGGATCGCCGCACTGCGGGCGATCACCCCGACCTCCTGAGCCTCACCGACCGGCGGGGCCTCCGCCGACCTGCGGTTGCCGCCGTCGGGCGGGTCCGGGTCCGGCCCGGCGCGCACCTCGGCGATGGGGTTCGCCTCTGCCGTGTCGATGGACCGTGCCATGGGAGCCTGCCTCTCGTGTCTGACGGTGTGCGGTCGGGTCAGCCGACGCTGACGTCGGCGAGGAGCTTCCGCCGGCGCACCCACCAGCGGAAGAGGAACGGACCGATGATGCCGGCGAGCATGAGGATGATGATCGCCAGGGACACGGCCGGGTGAACAGGGGCGCGATCGAACCGCCGGAGATCTGGAGCATCCGGCGGAAGTTGTCCTCGAGGAGCGGGACGAGCACGAGCGCGAGGATCGACGGCGCGAGCGGGATGCCGCCCTTCTCCATGAGGTAGCCGATGACCCCGAAGATGCCGAGCAGCAGAAGGCCGAAGAGGCTGAACTCGATCGCGTAGGCGCCGATGACGACGAGGACGAGGATCGCGGAGAAGAGGATCTCCTTGGGCATCTTGAGCAGTTTGACGAAGACGCCGACGAGCGGGAGGTTGAGGATGATGAGCGCGACGTTGCCGATGTACATGCTCGCGATGATCGTCCAGATCAGCGCCGAATCGTCGCGGAAGATCAGCGGTCCCGGCTGGAGCCCGTACATCGTGAAGACGAAGAGGAGCAGCGCCGTCGTCGCCGATCCCGGGATGCCGAGGCTGAAGAGCGGGATCATCGCCCCGCCGACGCCGGCGTTGTTCGCCGCCTCGGGGCCGGCCACGCCTTCGATCGCCCCGTGCCCGAACTCGTGCTTCCGCCGCGAGATCCGCTTCTCCATGATGTAGGACATGAAGGATGCGAGCGACGGCCCGACCCCGGGCAGGACGCCGATGATGAAGCCGAGGACCGACCCGCGCGCCCACGGTCCCGCCGAGCGCTGCCAGTCCTCCTTGGTCATCCACTTGTCGCTGCCGAAGCTCTGGATCTCCTCCTTCGCACCGCGCCCGAGGGCGAGGTTGCGGATCGCCTCGGGGATCGCGAAGAGCGCCATCGCGAAGATCGTGAAGTCGACGCCGTCGGAGAGGAGCCCGACACCGAAGGTCTGGCGCGGCAGTCCCGTCTGGAAGTCGAGGCCGATGAGACCGACGGCAAGACCGATGAAGATCGAGATGAGCGCCTTGGCCCGGGACCCCGCCGACATCGTCGAGGCGAGGAGCAGGGCGGTGGCCATGAGGAGGAAGTACTCGGTGGCGCCGAAGTAGTTCGCGAGCTGGACGAGCAGCGGGGAGAGGAACGTCAGCCCGACGATGGCGAGCGTGCCGGCGAGGAACGACCCGATCGCCGCGGTCGCGAGCGCGGCTTTGGCCCGACCGCGGCGGGCCATCTCGTAGCCTTCGATCGCCGTCACCGCACTGGCGACCTCACCCGGGGTCTTGATGAGGGTCGCGGTGATCGACCCGCCGTACATCGACCCGTAGTAGATGCCGCAGAGGAGGATGAGCCCGTGCACCGGCTCCATGCCGAAGGAGACGGGGATGAGGATCGCGATCGCCGAGATCGGTCCGATGCCGGGCAGAACGCCGACGACGGTGCCGAGGAGGACGCCGAGGAGGGCGAAGGCGAGGCTGGCCGGCTGCACCGCTGCGGCGAAACCGCCGGCGAGGTCGCTGAGAGTGTCCATGTCCGTGCCTCCCTCTACCCTAGGATTCCCACGGGCAGGTAGACCTGCAGCCCGTAGACGAAGGCGACGTAGATGATGACGGAGAACAGCACCGAGTAGAGGAGGTTGCGGATCCACTTCTCCGGGGCGTAGAGGCTCGTCACCGCCATGAGGAACGCCGCCGTCGAGAGGAGGAAGCCGACGGGAATGACGATCGCGAGGTAGACGAAGAAGAGCGCGAACTGGAGCACTACCCTGCGGGCCGGCGGGTCCTCGGGCGCGGGGAGGACGACACCCGAGGCGGGTTCGGGCGCCGTGTCGCCGGGTGCCGTGTCTGCCGGCGTCGCGTCTGCGGCTGTCGTGTCGCCGGGGGCTGCGTCTGCCGTGACCCCGTCTCGAGGCACAGCGTCAGCAGCCGCCGCGTCTGCGGCCGCCGTCCTCCCCTGCCACAGGGCCTGACCGGCGAGGAAGAGACCGAGGATGATCAGCCCTGCCCCGACGATCGCCGGGAACGTCCGCGGCGTGACGATGTCGGTCGTCTCCTGGATGGAGAACGTCGCGATGTAGTAGATGACGCCGATGACGGCGACGACGACCCCGGTGACGAGGTCGCGTCTCGTCGCGGTCATTTCTCCGAACCGATGCCGGTGGCTTTGACACCCTCGTCGACGGTGGTCGCGGCCTCCTTGACGTAGGCCTGCGCGTCCTCGCCGGTCTTGAACTCCGGTGCCCACTGGTTCTTCTTGACCGTGTCCTCCCAGGTCGGCGATGTGCTCATCTCCTCGAGCGTCGTCGCCCAGTAGTCGACGGCGGTCTGCGGCATGTCCGCGGGACCGTAGACCCCGCGCCAGTTGCCGAGGGTGACGTCGTACCCGGAGTCCATCGCCGTCGGCACCGTGTCGAAGGGAGCCGCCAGCGGCTGCTGCGCGAATGTGACGAGGGGGACGATGTCGCCGGCTTCGAGCACGGACCGGAACTCGCTGAGCCCGGCGATCGCGACCTTCGCATCGCCGTTGAGCATCGCCGTCGTCTGCTCGCCGCCGCCGTCGTAGTTGACGAAGTTGACGTCGGCGGGCTCGACCCCGGCGGCCTGGGCGAAGAGCGCGAACGGCAGCGTGTCGTCACCGGCTGCGGCGACGGTGACTTTCTGCGGGTCGTCCTTGAGTGCGGCGACGAGGTCCTCGAGGTTCTTGATGTCGCCGTCCTTCGGGCCGACGACCATGAAGTCCTCGACGTAGAGGGTGGCGATGAGGGTGGCATCCTCGGGGCCGTACTCGCACAGTCCCCGCGCCTTCATCGTCTGGCTCGCCAGCGACGTGATGGCGATCTGGTCGTCCTTGCCCTTGTCCTGCTGCATCATCGTCGTCAGCCACGAACAGCCCGTGCCGCCCGGCCGGTTCTGCACCGGCAGCGGCGAGGTGACGAGTTCGTCGCGCTGCAGCGCCTCGACGACGGCGCGCGCGGTCGTGTCCCATCCCGATCCGGGTTCGGCCGGAGCCGTCACCGTCACCGGGCCGCTCGGGTAGTCCCCGCTCTCACCGGGCGGCTGCGCTTTGCCCTGGCACCCCGAGAGGACGAGCGCCGTCGTCGCCACCGCGGCACCGATCCCAAGCCAGCGTCTCCTCCCCCGTCTCGGCGCCGAGGCGGTCGCCGCGCCGCCCGTCGTCCCTGTCCGACGTGTGATCTCCATTGATCGCATTGCCACTCCTTCACCGGCTGCAGTCGCCTGCAGTGTCCTTCCTGCTTCTGTCCGAGTCCGAGCCTGCTTCTGTCCGAGTCCATGACCGCATCACTCATGGCGACTGCACCCTCTCCTCGGTGCGGTCGGGTGCGTGTTCCTCGCGGTCGGGTACGTCGTCATCGCGGTCGTGTGCCGTCTCCGGCTCGCCGTCGCGGTAGATTCCGTTGTGCTCTCCCGGCGCGGGCACGTCGCTGCGCTTCGGCAGATGCGCACCGTCGAAGGTCAGCGGCAGCAGCGGCACGTCGACGCGCTCACCGGTCGGCAGCGCTGTCGCCGCGAGCGCCCCGGAGGCGACGAGGTGGGGGTCGGCGGTGAGATCGGCGGGCGTGTTGACGGGAGCGACCGGGAGGCCGCGCTGCGTGCACTTCTCGACGATCTCGTCGAGGCTGAGGTGGGACAGCGCGGCCTGGAGGACGCGGTGGATCCGGTCGCGGTTGTCAACCCGCCCCTGATTGTCGGCCAGGGCGCGGTCATCGGCGAGTTCGGTGAGTCCGAATTCGTCGCAGAGGTCGCGCCACTGTCCGTCGCTGACGGCGGCGACGAACACCTGGCTGTCGTCCCGGTCGCGGAAGATGTCATAGACCGCCCAGGTCGCCCGGCGGGTGGGCATCGGCCGCAGTGGTTCGTCGCTCAGCTGCGCCTGGGCCATGTGCGTGCCGACGAGGAACGCGTTGTTCTCGAAGAGCGCGGAGTTGACGACCTGCCCGTGGCCGGTCCGCTCCCGGACTCGCAGCGCCGAGAGGATCCCGATGACCCCGAACATGCCGCCCATGATGTCGTTGACGCTCGCTCCCGCGCGCAGGGGCTGGCCGGGCGGCCCGGTCATGTAGGCGAGCCCGCCGAGCATCTGGACGACCTCGTCGAGGGCGGTCCGCTCACCGTACGGACCGGTGAGGAAGCCTTTGAGCGAGCAGTAGATGAGGCGCGGATTGCGCGCGGAGAGCTCCTCGTAGCCGAAGCCCAGGGATTCCATCCGTCCGACGCGGAAGTTCTCGAGGACGACGTCGGCGGAGTCGATGAGGGTGAGGGCGATGTCGCGGTCGACGCCTCGGCGATGTCGAGTTGGACGCTGCGCTTGTTGCGGTTGAACGCGGGGAAAAGCCCCGAGCCCGAACCGGGCAGGTAGCGGGTCTTGTCGCCGCCTCCGCGGGGTTCGATCTTGATGACCTCGGCGCCGAGGTCGGCGAGGATCATCCCGCAGCTCGGCCCCATGACCATGTGGGAGAACTCGATGACGCGGATGCCCTCGAGCGGCAGCGGTTCGGTGCTCGTGGTCGTGTCCTCTGCGCTCATGGCCCGGCCCCGATCAGCTCGTCAGGCTCGCGGGAACCGCGGGGATCTGGGACAGGCTCGAGGTGAGGTCGTGGCCGACGGCCGCGGTCAGCGGCGCGCGGACCTGGGCGAGCGCGTCGACGTCGATGCCGGTGGCGACCCCTTCGCGGTGGAGCAGGTGGACGAGGTCGTCGGTGCCGATGTTGCCGGCGGCACCGGGGGCGAACGGGCATCCGCCGAGGCCGCCCATCGCGGCGTCGAAGTTCTCGATGCCGAGGTCGAGGGCGGTGATGACGTTGGCCATACCGAAGTTGTACGTGTCGTGGAGGTGGAGGCTGACCGGCTTGCCGGGGAAGGCCCCCATGACCGCCGAGGTGTTCGCGGCCACGAGCGAGGGGTTGGCGTTGCCGATGGTGTCGGCGACCCCGATGCTGTGCGCGCCGGCGTCGACGAAGGGACGGAGGACCTCTACGAGGCGGCCTGAGTCGGTGATGCCGTCGAAGGGGCAGATGAAGCTCACGGCCGTGGTGATGTCCCAGCGGAGTCCGTGCTCGGTGGCGTAGTCGGCGGCGGCGAGCAGGCGTTCGGTGGCCTGCGCGATCGGGGCGTCGGAGTTCGCCTGCGAATGGCCCTCCGAGGCGGAGACGACGAGTTTGATGTTCTTCGCCCCGGCGTCGACGGCCCGCTGGGCTCCCTTGAGGTTGAAGACGAGGGTGAATAGCTCGACGCCCTGGTCCTCATAGGGTTGGAGGCGGCGCAGCACGTCGTCGGTGTCGGCCATCTGCGGGACCTTCTTCGGGTTGACGAAGGAGCCGACTTCGAGCTGGGTGAGGCCTGCGGCGATGAGCCGTTCGGCGAGTTCGACCTTGACGTCGGTGGGCACGATGGTCGACTCGATCTGGAGGCCGTCGCGCAGCGTCGTATCGAGGATGTGGACCGCGGTCGGCCGAACCATGAGACTCCTTCGGGGTGGCTCCCGGTCAGCGGGACGGCCGGCCGGAATGCCTGGTACTGCACGCCTCGTCGCGTGCTGGTGTCAGGATTACCATAGCCCTGCGCACACGGGGAAGACGCAGCGGTCGGTATGTGAGAGCTAACGGGAAACTCATCGTCGCAGTTCCCGTTCTTCGGGAAAAGGCTGCGACGCTCGGCGTCTGGGCCGGTCGGCCTCGCTCAGCGTCTCGGGCGGTAGTCGAGGACGACAGCGCCGGATCCGAGCTCGGACCGTCCGATGAGGTCGAGGTCGAGTCGCGGCTCGAGGCCCGCGAAGAGGTAGGGTCCGTGGCCGGCGACGCGGGGGTGGATGACGAACTGGTACTCATCGATGAGTCCCAGCTGCGCCAGCGCTGCCGGCAGAGTCACGCCGCCGACGGCGATGCCGTCGGTCGAGTCGGCCTTGAGGCGTTCGATCTCCGTCCTCAGGTCACCGGTGATGAGCCGCGAGTTCCAGCCGACCTCGGTGCGGGTGCGGGAGACGACGAACTTCTGCGCGGCGTTGATCGCCTGGACGAAGGGGTCGTCGGCGATCTCGGGTGCGGGGTTCTGCCAGGCCGCTTCCATCATCTCGTAGGTGGTCCGGCCGAAGAGGAGACCGTCGGCGCGGAGGAGGTTCTCGGCGTGATGGCGGTGGAGCTCCTCGTCGACGACACCCTCGCGGTGGTCGACGCAGCCGTCGATGGTGACGTTGATGGCGTAGCGCAGCGCGGCCATGGGCTCAGTCCGCGTCCGTCTGTTCGGTGGTGCCGCCGCCGTCGTCGTCCGGGCGGTTCAGTCCGAGCCAGGCGAGGACTTCATCGGTGTGTTCGCCGAGGTCGGGGCCGAGGTGATCGATCGGCAGCGAGGCGGTGCCGATGACCGGGGTGATCCCGGGGAAGGCGACGTCGGTCAGCGTCTCCTCGCCGGTGGAGACGTCGAGGTGCTGGATCATTCCGCGGGCGCGCAGCTGGTCGTCGGCGACGAGGTCCTCGGCCGTGTAGATCGGCCCCGCGGGCACCCCGGCGGCGTCGAGGACGGCGACGACGTCGTCGACCTCGCGGGTCGCGCACCAGGCGCCGATCGCCTCGTCGAGTTCGTCGCGTCTGGCCCACCGTCCGGCGTTGGTCTGCAGGTCGGGGTCAGCACCGAGGTCGGGGCGGTCGATCGCGGCCATGAGGCGGGTGAAGATGCCGTCGCCGTTGCCGGCGATGACGACGGACTTCCCACCGGCGCAGAGGTAGCCGTTCGACGGTGCGATGCCCTCCATGCGACCGCCGGTGCGGGTCCTCACCTCGCCGAAGGCGGAGTAGTCGGGCACGAGGGACTCCATGACGGAGAACATCGCCTCGTTGAGCGCGACGTCGACCGTGCGGTCGGCCAGCGGGCCCTCTCCTTCGAAGCCGGTCTCGGATCCGACGACCGCCTCGGCGGCTCCGTGGATCCTCTGCTGCTGACGGTCGAAGAGCATCATCACGGCGCCGAAGGCCGCCTGCATGCCCGCGATCGAATCGCCGATCGAGACGCCCACGCGCACGGGCGGGCGATCGGGGTCGCCGACGAGTTCGCGGAAGCCGGAGTATCCCTCGGCGACGGCGGCGAAGCCGGGTCGGGCCGACAGCGGGCCGGTCTGACCGAATGCGGAGATGCGCACGAGGATGAGTTCGGGGTTGACCTCTTCGAGGACGTCGGGGCCGATCCCCCACTTCTCCAGGGTGCCGGGTCGGAAGTTCTCGAGGACGATGTCGCTGCGGCGCACGAGTTCGAGCACGGCCTCCCGCCCTGCCTCGGTGCGGAGATCGAGGGTGACGGACTTCTTGTTGCGGTTGATCGTGCGGTAGAGCATCGACGTCGTGCCGGCCGCCAGCCGCCAGTTGCGCAGTTCGTCACCGGTGCCGGGACGTTCGACCTTGATGACCTCGGCGCCGAAGTCGGCGAGCATGCGCCCGGCGGTCGGCGCGGCGATGTAGTTGCCGAGTTCGAGGACTCGCACACCGTCGAGCGGGAGGCGTCTGGTAGTCATGGGTGGCTCCTGTTCTCGGGCGGCCGCGACAGGCGCCGCCGGGCGAACGATGGTCGCTTGACCTCCCATGGTGCCAGGTCATGGTCGCGGGCGCGGAGTCCTGCGTGTCCGCAAACTCAGAGTTCGATGAGTATTGCACAAACCTCCTTGCCGAATTGGAGGAGACGGCCAAGACTGACGAACATGTCGCACAGTGCGACGGTTCGACACCAGAGAAGGAGTGGGACATGACATCGGAGAACTTCGGCAACGGCGGCTTCAACTCCGAGCAGGGACAGGATCCGCAGGAGTCACAGCAGGGCCATCCGGGTCCGGGCAGCCAGTCCGAGTTCGGCGAGCAGGACACCGGCGGGCAGCCGCAGGGCGACCGCGGCGGCGTCGGCGGCCTCGACGGACAGCAGGCGGGCCGACCCGAGGGCGACGGCCTCGGCGACGGGCAGGACCGTCGACGCCTCGAGGAGAGCGAGGACGAGGGATTCGGCGGGACGCAGCAGCCCGAGACCGACTGACGTCGCGCTTACGTGATCCGGGGCTGTGCCGACGATCGGCACGGCCCCGGATCACTGAGTGTGGAGATAGCCCGGTGATCTCGGAGGGCACCTTGATGCATGGCTTCGTGCTGATCGACGGCCTGGCATGGCTCATTCTTGGCGCCATCGTATTCTTCATCTATCGCAAGAAGGGTGCCGGGATCTCAGCACCCTTCCCAACATCGCTTTCACAAGGAGGCTGAGTGACCATGCCCGACTCACCAACCCATCTCCTGGACAGATCCTTCGGAAAACCGGCATTCGACGCCCAGGCCGAGCCTGCTCTGACCATCCGTCCGGGCACCTCGGAGACGATCGGATTCGAAACCGACGACGCGGCCTATGCGCAGATCCATGAGCGCGGCAGCCTGGAGGCGGTCACGGCACCGATCAACCCGGTGACCGGGCCGGTCTTCGTCGAGGATGCCGAACCCGGCGATACGCTCGCCGTGACCATCCACCGGATCGACCTCGGTGACTACGGGTGGTCGGTCTACCTGCCGGGGACGGGCGCCCTTGCGAACAGGATGGGAGGCGAGACCAGAGCGTACCGGATACCGATCAACGGCGCCGAGGTGGTGCTCACGGATTCGCTCACGGCGCCCGTCGAGCCGATGATCGGGTGCATTGGAACCGCACCGGCGGTCGGGACAGGCTCGACGATCATGCCCAGCTACGGATTCGGCGGGAACATGGACCTCACGGATGCCAAGCCGGGCTCGACGGTCTACCTGCCGGTCGAAGTTCCCGGCGCCCTGCTGAGCATCGGCGACATTCATGCGCTCATGGCCCGGGGAGAATCCTCATTCGTGGCGATCGAGGCGCAGGGCACGGCCATCGTCTCCATCGATCTCCTGCGCGCCAGAGACCACCAAGGGTCGACGATGACGAATCTGCGCGCGCCACGGATCGAGACCACCGATGAGTGGATCTTCGTGGGACTCGGCGACCCGGTGCAGGAATCGATCGCCCGCGGCTACGAGGACATGTTCGACTTCCTCGTCGGAGACCATGGCTGGTCGTCAGCCGATGCCTACGTGGTCATGAGCGCGTTGGCCGATTCCGAACTCGGCGGTCCGACCGGATCCACCGCGCCCGACCCTCTGCACCCGATGACTCCGAAAGGAGCCGTCACCGTGCATCGACTCCCCAGATCGGTGCTCGGCTGATTCCCTTGTCCCCTCACGCCGAACCGGAGCACCAATTCGCAGGTCACCCGGACGCGAGCCGGTCCCCCCGAAGTCTCGCATCTGCCCGCCCCGATCGCGTAGCGTGTGGGCATGGCCCGACCTCCTGGACCCCACGGCCCCGCGGACTTCGACCTCATCCGCATCGTTGCCGAGGCAACCGCCGATCCGACCGATCCGGTCCCGCTCCTGCAACTGGCGAGCACGTTGGTCGCAGCGATCGTCGGCAGCGATGGTGAGGACACCGGGACCGACCTCGACTTCCGAGAGGCCAACCGGATCAACAGGGCAATTCCCGATGTCGGCGACCTGAGCAGGCTCCAGGACATCGCCTTGTCGATGCTCGACCCTGCCGGTCAGGAAACCGAGTCGCTGGTGCGCATATGGGCGGAGATGATCGACGACGAACTGTTCCGCCGACGCATCAGACGGCAGCTGCCACCGGCCGATCGCCGGGAGCCCGAATGGGTCCGACGCATCGACGAGGTCACCCCGCGCAGGGCTGCGGCGATCGTCTCGCCCGTGCTCATCGAAGAGACGATCGTCGTCGAGATCAGCACGGCGGCCCGGTCGTGCACGCTCGCCATCGGCATCGAACGCAGCGGGGCCCCGTTCATCGAGGACGCCTACCTCACGCCCGAGTCCTTTGACACCGTGATGTCGGGAATCGCCGTCAACCCAGAGATCGACGTCGACCGGGTCGAGCTCAGCCCTGCCGATGCGCGGGCTCGAATCATCGAGGCCCTCGACATGAGCGACACCATCATTCCAGCACCGGCAACCGAAACCTGGCCTGGCACCCGCGCGATGTTGACCTGGATGCTCAGACTCATGCCCACCGGCGGAATCGGGTACGACCTCAAAGAGTGGACGCCCGAGGAGATCAAGGAGATCGCCGACGACTTCGCCGCCTCGCCGTGGGCCGCAGACCTCACTGGGGACGAGCTCAGGCACGCCGACTTGCTCCTAGAATTCCAGGCGAACTACGGCAACAACGATCCTCTGCGCTGGTCGGGCAGCTTCACCGACCGCATCCTCCATGATCTCTATCCCCGCAAGGTCGTCGCCGACGACGCATATATGCTGTCGATGCCGACGACCTTGACAGCGCTCGTCCAGTACGCCAACGAACGCTCCGGCGTCGATCCCGGCTTCACGCAGAATGCCTTGAACGCTATCGAGGCAGGACGTGCCGACTACGTCAGCCTCGTCACCGGACGGGCGGAGCCTGACACGATCGGCTTCCCCTTCGCCGAGCTGCCGGACGGTGTCGATCTGCCGCCGGAACTCATCGACGCACTGCAGGCGCGCTTCGTCGCCGACGAGCAGTTCGCGACACGGCAACTCGCCCTTCTCGAAGAGACCGTCGGGGGCAGAGCCAACCTCGATTCGCTCACCATCGACCCGCTGCCGACCGAGGATTTCGATGCCACGGGCATCCCGGACGATGTCGTCGATCGGCTCCGCCCTCTTCTGCCTCAGGTGACGACAACGGCACAGGAGTTCTTCGGCGACCCGGAGTTCGCCACCGTCGCCTTCCGCATCCTCGCCGAGGTGGCCCGCCGTGAACCGACCGTCTTCCGGCGCCGGTTCTCCGATCCGGCGCTGCTCGCGGCACTGTTCTGGATCGCAGGGGAAATCAATGAGACATTTTTCGCATCGACCGCGGGTCGCACCCCGTTGCGCATCAAGGACCTGCAGAGCCACCTCGGTGCGAAGTCGGCGCCGAGCCAGCGGGCTGACACCCTTCTTGCGGCACTCGGACACCCAAGAGGCCCCGGTTCCCGAGTGCACATCCCCGATCCCCGCCTGCTGACATCGACATTCCGCGCCGAGCTCCTCGAACGCCGCGCCTGGTACCAATCCGAATACTGACGCCGCGGACCGGACTACCCCTCCCCGCCGAGGTCCGTGCGGTCGCGCGCCTGGGACATGTAGCCGGCCTTGGCACGGCGGGGAACGACGACGACGGGGACCGGGGAGTTCTGCAGGATCCGCATCGCGTGGCTGCCGAGTGACACCCGCTTGAGGGTGCCGAGCCCCGAGGACCCGAGCATCATCACCTCGGGATGCTCCCAGCCGATGCTCTCGAGCGCGGCCGCCCAGTTCGGGCCGGTGCCGATCGCGACCTCCGTCTCCCCCGGGTTGATGTGGAGCTGGTCGATCGAGCAGAGGATCTCATCGGTGTCGCGGCGGACGACCTTCGTCCACTCGTCGACGATCCCCGCCTCGGCGTTGAGCCCGATGCTCGCCGCCGACAGCACGCGCGAACGCGGAGCGAACGACGCGATGCGGAAGGGCACCCCGGTTTCCTGGGACACGAACGCGGCACCGAGGATGAGCTCCGCCGAGGTGGTCGACCCACTGTAGGCCGCCGTGATCCGCTTGAGCTTGGCCCCCGCCTCGGCGCGGAATCCCATGGGGGCGAGGACGACGGGCAGCTCCGCACTGTGGAGGAGGCCGTTGGTCACCGAGCCGAGCGTGATCCGCCCGTCCCTGCCGTCGGCGGCCGAGCCGACGACGAGCCGGTACGCTCCCACGCGACGGCAGACCTCGAGCAGACCGCGCCGGGAGGAGCGGGCGGCGTGGACGACATAGTCGGTACTGATGTCGTCGGGAACGAGCGGGCGCACCTCCTCAAGAGACGCCTCGGCGACGGTGCGGATGTAGGACTGGAACTCCTGATCGATCTTGTCCCGGTTCGGCGGCCATGCCGTCGAACTCACCGACACCAGCGTCAGCGACCTGCTGTACGAACGGGCGAGGACGACTCCGAGTTCGACCGCCGAGGTATTGTCCTGACCTGGGGCGACACCGACGACGATGCTCATCGCTGACCTCCTGCGGCATCGCGGTCGGCCGCGGCCATCTGCTTGCCGAGGACCGAGCTCTTGCGGCCGAAGACGAGGTAGAGGCCGATGATGACGGCGGTCCACACGACGAACACGACGATCGTGATCGGGCGCAGGCTGCTGATGATCCACAGGCAGCCGAGGATCGAGAGGATCGGCAGGACCGGGTAGAAGGGCACCTTGAAGCCGCGTTCGAGGTTCGGTTCGCGCACGCGGAGGATGATGACGGCGAGCGCGACGACGACGAAGGCGACGAGGGTGCCGATGCTCGTCATCTCGGCGAGGAAGTTGATCGGGATGAAGCCGGCGAGGATGGCGATGACGACGGAGACGACGATCGTGCCCTTGACCGGGGTGAGCGTGCGGGGGTTGACGTCCTGGAAGAGCTTGGGCATCATCCCGTCGCGCGACATCGTGAAGAGGATGCGGCTCTGACCGTAGATCGAGACGAGGGTGACGCTGAAGATCGAGATGACAGCACCCGCGGCGACGACGGTGCCCGGCCACGTCGAGCCGACGATGTTCTCGAGGATCGCCGAGAGCCCCGCGTCCTGCCCCTCGAACTCCTCCCACGGCTGTGCGCCGAGGGCGGCGACGGCGACGAGGACGTAGACGGTGGTGATGATGAGCAGCGCGGAGATCAGCGCCTTGGGCATCGTCTTCTTCGGGTTCTTCGTCTCATCGCCGGCCGTGGCGACGGCGTCCATGCCGACGTAGCTGAAGAAGATGATGCCGGCACCGGAGACGACTCCGGAGAGGCCGAAGGGGGCGAAGTTCGCGAAGTTGTCGGAGTTCCAGCCGGTGAGGCCGACGACGATGAAGAAGACGAGAACGGCGACCTTGATGCACACCATGATCGTGTTGACGACGACCGATTCGCCGGTGCCGCGGACGAGGAGGAAGCAGCACATCGCGAGCAGGAGGATCGCGGGAAGGTTGACGATGCCGCCTTCCTCGGGGGCGTAGGCGAGCGCATCGGGGATCTGGAAGCCGAAGAGGTTGAAGAGCAGCTGATTGACGTACTGCGACCAGCCGACGGCGACGGCGGCACCGGCGACGCCGTATTCGAGGAGGAGACACGCAGCCACGCCCATCGCGGGGAGCTCACCGAGGGTGGCGTAGGCGTAGGAGTACGACGATCCGGAGACGGGCACGCTGCCGGCGAGTTCGGCGTAGCAGATCACCGCGAGACCGGCGACGACGCCGGCGATGACGAACGACCAGATGACGGCGGGACCGGCGACGGGCACCGATTCGGAGAGGATGAAGAAGATGCCCGTGCCGATCGTCGATCCGACGCCGATCATCGTCAGGGAGAAGAGTCCGATCGTGCGCTTGAGGTCGCTGCCGGCCTCCTCACTGTCGCGCGGCACCGGTTTCACTCGGAAGAGCTGTTGTCGCAGAGAGCTCATGACTGTCCTTCCCGACGTCGTCGTCGTTGTTGCAGGGCGCGACGCCGAACCGCCGATCGGTCACAGCAGGCCGCGCAAGTCACTTCTGTTCTGCAGACCTTAGCCGACCGCGGCCCGCTCGGCGGGCGCTGGAGGCGAATTGATGCGATGTCCCCGCGGGTCGGCTCAGTTGAGCGCCGGTTCACGATCCGTCAGCGGACGCCACCGCAGGTGCGGATCGTCGACCAGCGCGTCGTCCCGCAGCCGACTGCGCCGCCGCATGATGGCCGAGCTCAGCCCGATGTCTTCCGGTAGTGCCGCAGGGCTTTGTCGCGCCCCCCGCACGTGCGCATCGAACACCACCGTCGACTTCGGTTCCGCGAGGTGTCGACGAAGAGCCACTGGCAGTTCGGACACGATTTGACTCGGTCGAGCCGAGGACCGTTGAGCTCCTCGATGGCGGATTCAGCGAAAAGCGCGGTGAGAGATTCTGCATCCCAGACATCAGGCCAGGCTCGAGCGATTCCGGTGGATGTCGGCGCATAGCCGTACCGCGATAGCCCCGCCGCGTGAGCCTCGGTCACCGCGTTGAGTTCAGCCACAGGGATATCGACGTCGCTCACGACCGCCGTGAAGACGGCATGGATCTTCTCGCGCAACGACCGCAGGCTGGCCAGCTCGTCTCGGGTCAATCGCTGCACCGGCCCCAGTCCGAGCGTCTGCGCCCATGCCTCGGCGGTATCCACGTCGCACAGCCAGTCCCGGTCTCCACCGTCCTGGCGGTTCGGCACCGAGTTCACCAGCTCGAAGCAGTGGGCGTTTCCGACATGCTCGAAGTCCATGCGCCAACTTTACCACTCACAGACTCTTGACTGGTTAGGACGTTCGGAGAAGACTTGACCTTCAAACGAGATTTAGGTGGTTAGAATGCGCGCATCATTTCGATGGCTCTGGGCAGGCTCGGGTGCCGCCAACCTCGGTGACGGAATCACCGTTACCGCACTGCCGCTCATCGCCGTGGCCGCAGGTGCCCCGCCGGGGCAGGTCGCACTGGTCACCGTGTCAGCGACGATCGCCTGGCCCCTCTTCGGACTCCACGCTGGATGGCTGGTCGACAGAGCCTCTCCGGCAACGCTGCTCGTCACCGTCAACGTCGCACGAGTCCTTGCATTGGCCGCTCTTGCCGTCTCGCTCACCACCGACTTCGCGACCTTCGCCTTCACAGTCGGAGCCGCGTTCGTCTACGGCGTCGCAGAGACACTCGTCGACACAGCCCTGATCTCCACCGTCCCCCGAACAGTCGATAAGGGGCAGCTCACCGCGGCCAACAGCAGGCTCGAGGCGACGATCAATGTCGCCAACCAGCTCGCAGGACCCCCGCTCGCCGGGCTCCTCATCGGACTGTCGGGCCTTGCGGCCACCGCAGTCGGGTCGGGTCTCTACGCGCTGGCGGCGATAGCCGCGGTGGGATTGGCGATCACGCTCAGCAGCGACAATCGCCTGGCATCGAATCATCCCTCCCGACTTCCGGCCGCCTCCACCGCCGATGACGCAGGAAAGGATCACGGACAGCAATCAGCCGGCAGCACCACACCTCCGCGCGGAGTCCTCGGCGGAATGCGCTTCCTCTGGAACCATCGGCTTCAGCGCGAACTCACCGTGCTGACGGCCGCCATGAGTGTGGTGTGGGGCGCCTGGACATCGGTCTTCGTTCTCTTCGCCGTGTCACCCGGCCCCCTCGGCCTCTCGCCGGCAGCGTACGGCCTGCTCCTCGCGAGCATGGCCGGTGGCGGCATCGTCGCTTCGATGCTGACCTCGCGGCTTGAACGACTGCTGCCTCCTGCCGCCCTCCTCTTCGTTGACACCGTGGGCACTGCGGGCCTCGTCCTCCCGGCTGCGCTCGGCGCCCCCGTTCCGGTCATCGCCGCCGGAATCATCATCGCGGGCGCCGGGTCGACAGTCTGGCGGATCATCGTCTCCGTCGTTCGCCAGCGGACGACACCGCTGAACCTGCTCGGTCGCGTCTACTCGGCGTCGCGGGTCATCAGCTGGGGCGCTCTGCCGCTGGGAGCCGGATTGGCCGCGATCGGCGTCACGTCCCTGGGCGTGCAGCCAGTGCTCTGGATCGCCAGCGGTTTCGCCATAGTCGTGTCGCTGTGGTTCGCCGCGCGCCTGCCGAAGACAGCGACCCGGATCAACATCGCTGCCTCCGAACCTCAGCGCACGAAGGCTAACCCTTTATTCAACCAAATGGTTGACAACAGGCCGGCGCAGTCCTACCGTTGCAATCAACCGAATGGTTGAGAAACTGTTCACCGTCGACTGCAGCCGGAGGAGGTGCGGTGACCGACCAGCTGTCGAAGGTGTTCGCGGCACTGTCGGACCCCACTCGCAGGGACATCGTCGCCCGGCTCAGCGTGGCCGATGCCACGGTGAGCGAACTCGCCGAACCCTACGACGTGAGCGTCCAGGCGGTGTCGAAGCATCTCAAGGTGCTCGAGGACTCGGGACTCGTCACGCGCTCCCGCGATGCCCAGCGTCGACCGGTCCACCTCGAGGACAACGTCTTCGATCTCATGACGAAATGGATCGAGCGATACCAGCGCCAAGCCGAGGAGCGCTACCAGCGCCTCGACGCGGTGCTCGACGCGATGACCGCGGACGAGGACGGGGAGGACGCGAACCCGGGGACCGCCTCGGCGAGCTGATCTCCAGTACGACCACACCACAGGAAACGACCGACCGACACTGATGCAAAGGAGCATGACATGACCACCGACACCGATTTCAGCACGACGAGGATCGAGGCGCCCGAGGGCGTCCAGACCGTCTCGATCACCCGCGATTTCCAGGCACCGCCGGAGAAGGTGTTCCGGGCGCACGTCGACCCGGAGCTGTTCATGCAGTGGAACGGCCCCGCCGAGACCACGAACACGATCCGCGCATGGGATCCGACGACCGGCGGGAACTGGAGCTACGTCTCCACCGACGACAACGGCGAGTACGGATTCTTCGGATCGTTCCACGATGTGCGCGAGAACGAGCGCATCGTCCAGACCTTCACGTACGAGGGCTTCCCCGACGCCGTGAGCCTCGAGATCCTCACGCTCACCGACCTCGGCGACGGACGCACCCGGCTGAGCTCGACGGCGATCTTCGACTCCGTCGAGTCCCGCGACGGCATGGTCGCCTCCGGTATGGAGACCGGAATCGTCGAGGGTTATGACAAGCTCGACGCCCTGCTCGCCGAGGCGGGGTGAGCAGAGGAGGCATGCCCGGGACCGCTCCCGGGAGAGTCAGCTGCCGGCGGCAGGGCTCTCCCGGGAGCGGTCGGCGGCCTCGGCCACCATCGCGAAGTACGCATCACGGCTCCGGCAGACGTGGATGGACATGAGGTCAGCGGCGGTTGCCTCCTGACCGGCGTCGACGGCGGCGAGGATCCCCCGATGCTCCGACCACGCCTGCGACCCGCGGGTGGTGACGTTGAGCGAATACAGCCATTCGATCTTGCCCGAGATCTGTCGCAGCAGGCTGGTCAGTGACAGGCTTCCACTGAGTTCGGCGATGGCGAAATGGAAGCGCATGTTGAGTTCGGCGAGCGCGTCGAAACGCTGCTGCGCGATCACGGCATCACCGTCGTCGAGGATCACCGTGATCTCCTTGCGCACCCGAAGCCACTGCGCATCGGTCGCCCCGCCGCTGCTCTGCGCTGCCGCCCGCTTCGCCGCCTTCCGTGCTGTCGCGGATTCGAGGACGTTGCGGATCTCGAAGAGGTCCTCGGCGTCGTCGACCGGTGAAGGGGCGACCACGCTGCCGACGTACGGCCGGGATTCGACGAGCCCTTCGGATTCGAGCGCCCGCAGCGCCTCGCGGATGGGGATGCGAGACACCGCGTAGTGGGTGGCGAGCGCCGCCTCCCGCAGCTTCGTGCCGGGTGGGAGCACACCGGCGATGATGTCGTGACGCAGCAGCGCACCGACGGCGGCGGCACTCGAGCCGCTCATCATCGCCCCGCCGCGTAGCCTTGGGCACCGCGCGGATTCGCCGCCGCCGCGAGCGTGCCCGTCGTCGGTTCGCGGGTCACACATGACAGCCGGCCGAGCTCCCAGTCGCCGGCCCGTGTCACCGCGTGTCCGCGCTCGATGAGTCCTGCGATGACGTCCTCGCCGAGGCGGTCCTCGACGACGGCGCCCGCCGGCACCCAGGTGCGGGGCCAGAACGAGCCGGCCAGCGCCGTCGTGTGCAGAGCCGGAGCGTCGATCGCCTCTTGGGGCGCGTATCCGCCGACGAGCATGCGGAGGATCATCAGCAGCTGCCACTGCTCCTGCTGGTCGCCGCCCGGGGAGCCGAGCGCGATGATCGGCTGCCCGTTCTGCGAGATGAGCGTCGGCGTCAGGGTCGTCCGCGGGCGCTTGCCCGGCGTCAGCGCCGACGGCGAGTCCGCGTCGAGCCACGTCATCTGCAGGCGCGTGCCGAGGCAGAAGCCGAGTTCGGGCACGACCGGCGACGACTGCAGCCACCCTCCCGACGGCGTGGCGGAGATGATGTTGCCCCAGCGGTCGACGACGTCGATGTGGCAGGTGTCGCCGTTGTTGACTCCGTTCTTCTGGACGGTCGGCTCACCGATTCCCGCTCTGCTGAGCTCCTCCCGGTCCGCGCCTTCGGGGACGAGCGGCGGGGTGAACGTCGGAGCCTCGCCGGCCCGGTTCGGCCCTGGTCGGAACTCCGCCGAGGCGGTGTCGGCGATGAGGTCGCGGCGGCTCGCGGCATACTCGTCACTGAGCAGCCAGTCGAGGTCGACAGCGGCGTCTCCGTAGTAGGCGTCGCGGTCGGCCATTGCGAGTTCGAGGGCTTCGAGGATCGTGTGGGCGCCGATCTCCGTCGATGGGTCGAGGCGGTCGTCGTCGAATCCGTCGAGGATCGTCAGCGCCTGGAGCAGTGCCGGTCCCTGTCCCCACGGTCCGATCTTCGCGATCTCATATCCCCGGAAGTCGATCGTCACCGGCGTCTCGTATCCTGCGTCGAAACCGGCCATGTCAGCGACTGTGAGGACTCCGGCGTGGTCACCGCCGGTCGAATGGCGGTGCGGGGTCCGCACGAACTCGGCGATCGCCTCGGCGACGAATCCGGTCTTCCACTCCGTCCGGGCGGCACGGACCCGCGCGGCCCGGGCCTCCGCGCCTTCACCGGGGGCAGCACTGTCACCGGCGGCGATCAGCCGTCGGAGCACCTCGGCGTAGGCCGGGTTGACGATGATCTCTCCGGGTTCGGGAATCCGGCCCTCGGGCATCCACAGCTGCGCCGAGGTCGGCCAATGGTCGGTGAAGAGCTCCTGCACCCGTTCGATGGTTCCGGCGACCCGCGCGAGGACGGGGTGCCCGTTCTCGGCGTAGTCGATCGCGTAGGCGAGCACCTCGGCGAGCTCCCAGGTGCCGTGGTCCTCGAGGAGGGCGAGCCATGCGTCGACGGAGCCGGGCACGGCAGCGGCGAGGGCACCCGCTCCGGGGACCATGTCGAGCCCCTCACCGCGGTAGTGCTCGATGGTCGCAGCCACCGGAGCCGGGCCCTGGCCCATGAGGATCTGTGGGGAGGACGGGTCATCGGCCGTGGCGAACACCCCCGTCATGTCACCGCCGGGTCCGTTGAGGTGGGGTTCGACGACGTGGAGGACGAAGGCTCCGGCCACCGCAGCGTCGAAGGCGTTGCCGCCGCGTTCGAGGACGGCCTGCGCCGAGGCGGTCGCGAGCCAATGCGTCGATGCCGACATTCCGAAGTGGCCTTCGAGCGTCGGGCGGGTCGTGAACGCGGCGGGCGCGGTAAAGGTCATATCGGTGTTCCTCCGTGGAACCGGTGGCGCGTCGGGAATTCGGCCTTGAGGCCATCGTAGGCAATCGGGAGATCGTTTCCGGCCTTCCGTTTGCATACAATCTATCGACGGTTATGCTTTTTGTATACAAACCCAATGGGTCTCCCGCACCGTGGGAGACCCGTTTCGGGCCGGTTCCCAGCCGGCCCGCGTCTGTGCCCGGCACTGCGCAACTCGCAGGCACCGCGCCAGTCGAAAGAGCCGCGTGCTCGGCCGGCCATGACCTGGCCGAACAAGTGCCGGCTCAGCAATGAGACGACAACACGTACGACTCACCCTCACCCCCACGCGCGTGCGAGAGCACGCGCGTGGACCCCTCCCGGCAGGCGGACCCGCCCCTGCGCGTGGACCCCTCCCGACGAAAGGGGCGCAATGAATCGCCGCCTCGACCTCGCGATGCTCCTCGTCCTCACCTTCTCGACAGGGATGGTCGACGCGATCGGCTATCTCGGATTCGACAAGATCTTCACCGCGAACATGACCGGCAACGTCGTCATCCTCGGCATGGCGCTCACCGGCGCCGACGACCTGCCCGTCCTCCGCCCGGCGCTCGCGCTCGCCTTCTTCATGGTCGGCGCGGCACTCGGCGGACGGATCCTCGGCCGTCGCGGCGAGGCCTGGCACCACCGGACGACGCTGATCTTCACGCTCGTCGCGCACGGCTGCGCGGCGCTGTCCGTCTACGTCGCCGTTGTTCCCGATCCGGCTCTCGGGGCCGCCGGCACGATCTTCACCTCGGCGCTCTCCACGCTCATGGGCGCGCAGGCCGCCGCGGCACGGCGGATGAAGATCGCCGACGTCACGACCGTCGTCGTCACCTCGACGATCGTCGGTCTCGCCGCAGACTCTCGGCTCGCCGGCGGCGACAGCACGAACTGGATCCGCCGTGGCCTCGCCGTCGCGCTCATCCTCATCGGCGCCCTCGCCGGGGCCGCCTCCCTGCTCATCAACCAGTGGATCGGCATCGCCCTCGTCGCCGTCATCATCGCCGTCGCCGCGGTCATCGGCCACCGTGCGATGCATCGCCGCACCCTCGCCGAGGCGGTCGCCGCCTGATCCGCGCAGGCCGGGTTCGTCGGTCGCAATAGTGAAAGGCGGGCCGGGCCGCAGCCGTCACCGTGTCAGTCGCGTGAGCCGTCTCCCGTTCACTCCGCCGGGATCTCCGGCAGCAGCCGGGGGCCCGAGCCGCTCGTCCCGAGTTCGTCATCGGGGTTGAGCACGCGACAGCTCTTCAGCGACACGCATCCGCACCCGATGCACTCGACGAGTTCGCTCTCCATCCGCTCGATCTCCCTGCGCCTGGCCTCGAGCCTGCCGCGCCAGCGCTCGCTGATCCGTCGCCAGTCCGCCTTGCCGGGCATCCGGTCCGACGGCAGGTCGGAGAACACCTCGGCGACCTCGACGAGAGGGATGCCCATCCGCTTGGCCACTTGGATCACCGAGACCCTGCGGATGACGTGCCTCGCATAGCGCCGCTGACCGCCGGACGTCCGCGTCGCGGAGATGAGCCCCTGACGCTCGTAGAAGTGGAGTGCCGAGACGGCAACGCCCGCGCGCCTCGCGACCTCACCGACCGAGAGCAGATCGGTGGGCGAGGGCTTCACGTCGTGAGAATTCTTCACATCCATCATTGACCTCAACTTTGGTTGAGGTTTTAGCGTAGCCGATATGAGAGACGACGACAGGCCCTCAACCGCCTCCGACCCGACGATGACTCCCGATCCGGCGACTAGCGTGCCGAGCGAGACCGGCAGCTGGCGCGAACTCTTCGGCCCTGACCATCTCACCGCCTCCCTCGTACTCGCCGGCGGTGTCGCCGTCTACGCGATGAACACCTTCGTCACCGCCGCCCTCCTGCCCTCCGCGATCGCCGACATCGGCGGCGAACGCTACTTCGCCTGGGTGACGACGGCCTTCCTCGTCGCGTCCGTGCTCACCTCGATGCTCGTCGCCCGCACACTGGGAGCCTGGGGTGCCGCCCGCGCGTACCTCTTCGCGTTCATGCTCTTCTCCGTCGGTTCGCTCGGCGCGGCCCTCGCACCGACGATGGAGCTGCTCGTCGGGGCCCGCATCATCCAGGGCGCCGGCGGCGGTCTGCTCGCCGGTCTCGGCTACGCGGTCATCCGTGACGCCCTCCCCCGCAGGCTGTGGACCCGCGCGACCGGGCTCGTCTCGGCGATGTGGGGCTTCGGCACCCTCGTCGGCCCGGCCGTCGGCGGACTGTTCGCCCAGTTCGACTTCTGGCGAGGAGCGTTCTGGCTGCTGACGATCATGTCGCTCGTCCTCGGAGTCATGGCCCTGCGCAGCCTGCCCGGCCGCTCCGCAGATCACCCCGACTTCGGACCGCTGCCGTACGCCTCCCTCACCGTGCTCGTCCTCGCGGCCTCGGCTTTCAGCGCGGCGGCGGTCGTCCCCGTCGGCCTGCCGACCTCTGTCGCCCTCGTCCTCGGCGTCGGCCTCGTCGTCGGCTTCGTCCTCATCGACCGCCGCTCGCCGTCGTCGGTGCTCCCCCACCTCGCCTACCGCCGCGGGAACCCGCTCAAGTGGATCTATCTCGTCCTCGGCATCCTCTCCTCCGCGGCGATGATCGAGATCTTCCTGCCGAAGTTCGGCCAAGAGCTCATCGGGATGTCCCCGTTCGTCGCCGCCGTCTTCGGCGTGGCCATCTCCGTGGGCTGGAGCTTCGTCCAGATCGTCAGCGCGAGCGTCGACAGCCCCCGCCTCGCCCGCCGTTTCATGGTGCTCGGGCCGATCCTCGTGACCGCCGGTCTCACCGTCTTCGCGGTCACGCAGCACGTCACCGGCACCTGGATCGCGTGGGTCTGGGCGGCGGGTCTCGTCGTCGCCGGAGCCGGCATCGGCCTCGCCTTCCCCCACCTCAACGTCGCCGCGATGAGCAGCAGCGACGACCCCGTCGAGGGCTCGAAGGCGGCCGCGGGCCTCGGCACCGCGGAGCTCATCGCCAACGCGATCGCTTCGGCCCTCGTCGGCGTGCTGGTCGCTGTCGGCGGTCCCGGTGCGGGCGGGTCGACGACGATGGGCGCCGGTCTTGCCGCCCTCGGTGCCGTCGGCGCCGTCATCGCCGTGCTCACCTTCCGCACCCGCTCGTCGAGGTGACGGCCCGTCCCGCTCCACCACCTCGGCGCCGTCGTTCAGCACTTCGCGCGCAGAACACCGCCGCGCGGAGCCCCCGCACCCTGGTTCCACACTTCGCGTGAAAAACGGCCCTCCGAGGACGCGATTTTCACGCGAAGTGTGGAACGAGCGCTCACAGGCGGAGCGCGCCGGTTCGCGCACTACCCGCGCAGGCGCGTCATCTCCGGGTCGTAGAGGGGTTCGGCGGTGACGGTGGCCGGCACCCGGCGCCCGAAGTACTCGATCTCGACGGGATCACCGACGGACAGGGTGTTCGGCAGCCACGCGTAGGCGATCGCCTTCCCGATCGTGTACCCGTACGCCGCCGAGGTGACGTACCCGTCGGCCGCACTTGAGCCCGAGGCCGCACCCGACCCCGACGCAGCACCGCCACCCGCCGCACCACCGTCGCCGTCCGACCGCCCGACGTAGACGGGTTCCTTGCCGAGCACGATGTCGCTCGGCTCGTCGAGGGTGAGGCAGGTGAGCTTCTTCTCCGCCGCCGCGGCACGGGCCGCGAGCGCCGACTTCCCGACGAAGTCATCGGTCTTCGACGCTTTGACGGCGAAGCCGAGACCGGCCTGCTCGGGTTCGTGCTCGCTCGTCATGTCCGTGCCGAAGGAGCGGAAGCCCTTCTCCAGCCGCAGCGAGTTGAACGCCTCCCGACCGGCGGCGATGATCCCGAACTCCTGTCCGGCCTCCCACAGCACATCCCAGAGCCGGTGCCCGAGATCCGCCGAGGTGTAGAGCTCCCAGCCGAGCTCCCCGACATACGACAGCCGCATCGCCGTGACCGGGATCCCCGCGATCGTGATGGGCTTCGTCCGGAAGTACTTGAGCCCCTCATCGGAGAGGTCGTCGTCGCTGACCGCGGCGATGACGTCGCGGGCGAGCGGTCCCCACAGGCCGATGCAGCACGTGCCCGGCGTCGTCTCCCGCACCGTCACCCACTGGCTCGGGTCCTCCTCGGTCTGCCGCCGCGCGGCCCGGGAGATGTAGGCGAGATCGATGTTGCTGTTGGCCCCCACCTGGTAGGTCTCCTCGTCGAGGATCGCCACCGTGATGTCCGAGGTGATGCCGCCGGCCTCGTCGAGGAGCAGCGTGTAGCTCACCGCCCCGGGCTTGCGCAGCATCGACGAGGTCGTCAGCCCGTGGAGCAGCCGGCCGGCTCCGGGACCCTTGACCTCGAAGCGCTTGAGCTGGGTCATGTCGAACATCGCGACGTTCGTCCGCGTCTTCCACGCCTCGACGGCGGCGATCGGCGAATGGAACTGGTCGGCCCACGCCTCGCGCTCCGGGGCCCGCCACTCCTCGGGCAGTTCGTCGAGCAGCGCGGCGTTCGCCTCGTACCAGTGCGGGCGCTCCCACGCCGCGGCCTCGAGGAACACCGCCCCGAGCTTCTTCTGCTGCTCGTTGAACGGGCTGAGCCGCACGTCGCGCGGTGAGACCCGGGGCTGGAGCGGGTGGAGGACGTCGTAGATCTCGCGGAAGTTCTGCTGCGAGGTCTCGCTGACGTACTCCGGTGTCGTCTGGACGTCCTCGAAGCGGTTGAGGTCGAGTCCGCTGAGGTCCGTCGACGAGTACCCGCGGGCGATGAGCTCGGCGACGGCCTTCGCGACGCCGCACCCGTGGGTGACCCACACCGCCTCGGCGACGAAGAATCCGTTGACGTTCCGGGACTCCCCGACCAGCGACCCGCCGTCGGGGGTGAAGGAGAAGATGCCGTTGAACCCGCGCTGGATGTCGGTCTGCGCCAGCTCCGGGAGGATCTGCCGGCTGAGCTCCCACTCGCGCTCGAAGTCCTCGGGGGTGAAGGTCAGGGACGACGGCATCCGCTCGGACGTGATCTCGTCCGGGTCGTACGCCGGCAGCTCGTCGAGGTCGACGGGCATCGGACGGTGCGCGTACGAGCCGATGCCGATCCGCTCGCCCCACTCCCGGTAGTAGAGGTCCTCGTCCTGGTAGCGCAGGATCGGTGCCTGCGCACCGTTGGGCAGCTCGTTCTTCCCGACGAGGCTCGGGACCTCAGTCGACCATGCGAACTGGTGGGCCAGCGGCAGCAGCGGGATGGGAGTGTCGGCCATCGCCCCGATCTTCGGTCCCCAGAAGCCTGCACACGAGACGACGATGTCGGCGGGGATCCGCTCGTCGCCGGCGATGACCGCCGCGACCTTGCCCCCGGCATGCTCGATGTCGGTGACGACCGTGCGGTCGCGGAACTCGACCCCGGCGGCCTGGGCGCGCTCGATGACGAGCTGTGTGCCCCGCGCCGCCAGCGCCAGTCCGTCGCCGGGGGTGAAGAGACCGCCCAATACCATGTCCCGGTTGAGCATCGGGAAGAGCCGCAGCGCCTCGTCGGCGTCGACCACCTCGGCGTCGACGCCCCACGCGCGGTTCCAGCCGGCCCGGCGGTCGAGATCGGCGAGCCGTTCGGGGGTCGTCGCGATCTCCAGGCCGCCGACGGGCAGGAATGATCCCCGTCCGTCGGGCCCGGTCAGCGACGTCAGCTTCGCGATCGTGTACTGCGCGAACTCCGTCATCGACTTCGACGGATTCGACGAGAACACGAGTCCCGGGGCGTGCGAGGTCGATCCGCCGGGGATGGACAGCGGCCCCTGTTCGATGACGAGCGTGTTCGTCCAGCCCAACTGCGCGAGCTCATCGGCGAGGTTCGCCCCGACGATGCCCGCTCCGATGATGACGACCCGCGGTGAGGAATTCGACACTGGGTTCTCCTTGCTGTGGTGACGCTGCGATGGACAGGTGTGGTGATGTGTTCGCCGAGGTGGTCGCCCCGTCCCGTCCCCGCGCCGAGGCGGGTGCCGGGACCGTGGACACGGTGGCCTAGGCGTCGATGACGAGATCGGTCGTCGCCGTCGAGCAGCAGGGAAGGAACTTCCCCGCGTCGATCTCGCGGGCGCGGATGCCGCCCTGGTGGTTCATGTCGACCTCCCCGTCGAGCTTGACGACCTTGCACGAACCGCACATGCCCTCCTGGCAGTTCGCTCCGATCCGCACCCCGGCCCGCCGTGCGGCCTGAAGGATATTGGCCTCCGGGGCGATGCGGACGTTCACCCCGGTGCGGAGGAAGGCCATGGTGAGTTCGCCTTCTCCCACGGTAGCGAAGCTCGCAGGGTCCGCGGGTCTCGTTTCGCCATCATCTGCACCGTCGGGGGTGGTCTCGACGTCAGCGGGCACGGCCTCAAGCGGGACGCCGCCGGCCTCGACTGCGCCCTCGGTGTCGCACTCGGGTTCGTAGAGGTCGAACGCCGCCGGCTGCTGCTCCCAGTACTCCTCGGTCGCGAGGCGATCTCCCCGGCGATCTCTCCGGCCAGCGCCACCTCCTCGGCGTATTCGAGGCGGGTCGCCCGGTCACCGGAGAAGAACTCCATGAAGATCGAGGTGTCGTCGACGCCGACCCGGCTCAGGCACTCCGTGGCCGTGTTGAGGTAGCCCTCCGGTCCGCACGCGAAGACCTGGCGGCCGTTGGCGTCGGGGACGACCTCGTCGAGGAGCTCGGCCGAGAGCCGACCGGTCCGTCCCGTCCACGCCTCCGCCGCCGCCGACTGCGCCCGATCGCCGAGACAGTAGACGACCTGGATCCGGAAGTCGGCCTTCTCGAGGAAGTCGAGCTCATCGGTGAAGGCGAAGCGGTCGGGCTCCGACCCGTGGTAGAGGAGGATGACGTCGGCCTGCCCGGGCAGCGAGTGGATCGTGCGGATCATCGACATCAGCGGCGTGATGCCGGCCCCGGCCGCGAGCAGCAGGTAGCGGGCCCGCCGGTCCCAGTCGGCGAGGTGGAAGGCGCCGACGGGACCGAGCATCTCGAGCACCGTGCCCGGCCTGATCGACTCGTGCGCCCACGGTGAGACGAGTCCGTTGTCGTCGCGTTTGATCGTTACGGAGAACGTCCACGGTTCGGTGGGCGCCGAGGACAGGGAGTAGCTGCGGGACTCCGGCTCCGCCTCGGCGCCGTAGATGGGGAAGTCGATGTTGACGTACTGTCCCGACCGGAACGCCAGCGGTGCGCCGTCGGTGCGGCGGAAGACGAACGTCATCATGTCCCCGGCCTCGGGGATCGTCTCGACGCATTCGGCGGTGAACTCCTGCGGATGCCACGGTCCGAGCGCGGTGGCGGCACCGGCCGGGCCCGCGGTCGAGCCGAGGACCCGGTTCCACGGCATCTCGAGGCCGCGGATCCGCTGCGCGAGCGGGATGGTCGGGTCGGCGAGCGACCTCATTCCACGTGCTCCCGCATCCGGCCGACGTACCAGTTGATGAAGGCTTCGACCTGGTACTCGCTCTTCATATAGGGGCCCTGTTCGTACATCGGGCTGGCCGCGCCCTGCTGGCAGAGCTCGACGAACGCCTTGTCCTGGAGGTTCGTCTGCTTCCACGTGTGGGTGAGCGTCTCGAGGTCGTAGTCGACGCCCTCGACCGCGTCATCGGCGACGAGCCACGTCGTGCGCACGAGCGTCTGGTGGGCGTTGATGGGGAACGCGGCGAAGGTGATGACATGGTCGCCGAGGAGGTGGAACCAGCTGTTGGGCTGCAGGTGCATCGAGCACCGTCCGAGCCGGAAGTCCGGCAGATCGCCGAGGAGCTTCTTGACGAGCCGACGCCCGTCGGCGGAGAACGACTCGCCCTCCCCGTCGAGGGACTCCCGGGAGATCCGGATTCCGGCGACCCGGGTGTCGAGCTCCTCGATGACCTCGTACGGCAGGCCGTAGCGCCGGCAGCGGTACTCGAGCGAGGCCTGGGCCTGCTGGTTGCGCTCCCACACCTCGTTCAGGTGCGGGGGCACGGTCTCGTCGCTCAGCCCCCACGTCGGGAAGAGCGAGCAGGCGAGCTCGGGGTGGCCGTCGCAGTGGTAGCACTCGCGGTTGTTCTCCATGACGAGCTTCCAGTTGCCCTCCTCGACGATGTTCTGCTGGTAGGCGACCTTCGTCTTCGCGAGCTCGTGCGGACCGACGTAGGGCGCGAAGAGGTCGGCCACCTCGGCGAAGTCCTCCGGCGGCTCCTCGGCCAGGCAGAGGAAGACGAGGCCGGCGACGACCTTCGCGTGGGCGCGCTTGAGCGCGTAGCAGGCCTTGTCGAAGGACATCTCACCCGGCGCCGAGGCGTGGATGAGCTCGCCGTCGGGCGAGTACGTCCACGAGTGGTAGCCGCACACGAGGTTGCCCGTCGTGCCCGAGGATTCAGTGAGCACGCGGGCGCGCGGTGGCGGCAGACGTTGTGGAGGGCGTTGACGCCGCCGTCGTCGGTGCGCAGGACGATGAGCGAGTACGGCCCGAGGTCGACGGTGATGTAGTCACCGGGCTCGGGGATCTCGGCGACGCTGCACGCGAAGACCCAGTGCCGGCCGAAGATGCCCTGCATGTCGAGGTTGAAGAGGTGGTCGTCGGTGTAGAACGGGGCTTCGAGTGAGAAGCCCTGGCGCCTGGTGTCGAGGAGGAGGCGGATCTCGTCGAGCCTCTCCTCGCTGATCCCCGCGGGGAATCCCTTCTTCGTCGGTGCCAGGTTGGTAGCGGTCAATTCCGATCTCCCTTGATGAGCTCATGAAGGCGAGCGGCCCCTCGGGCGTGGCCGACCCATCGCCCAGGCCCGCCGCCTCGCTGATGTCACGATAGACCGGGCGAACACTGCGGGAAAAGCGCGAGATTCTGGAGATCAACGTGCGGAATCGGTGCATAATGTCAGCATGCTTGATCCGCGTCTCATCACGCTGCGGACGTTCGCCGAAGCGGGCACGATCGCGGCCACCGCAGAGCTCACCGGATACTCCCCTTCGGCGGTGTCCGCGCAGCTGCGCGACCTCCAGAATGCGCTGGGAATGACGCTTCTCACCAAGGACGGGCGCGGCCTGCGCCTGACGGCGACGGGCCGTTATCTCGTCCGCCGGTCCGACCGGCTGATCTCCGTGTGGGAGGAGATCCGCGCCTCCTCGTTCACCGCCGGCGACCAGGCGCCTTCCCATTTCGGGATCGGCGGGTTCTCGACCGCCTCGGCGAATCTCCTCGCCCCGCTCGCCGCCAACCTGCGCACCACCCATCCGGAGGTCAGGGTCCACGTCATCGAGGCGAGTCCGAGCCGCTGCTTCGACCTCCTCGTCGCCGAGCGCATCGACCTCGCCGTCGTCGTCTCCCCGCGCGGGGACACCCGGGCGGAGAACGACGCGCGGTTCGAGAAGGTCGACCTCCTCGACGATCCGCTCGATGTCATGGTGCCCTCCGACCACCCGGTCGCCGGACTCGACGCGGTCGATCTGTCGGATCTCGCCGGCGAGGACTGGATCACCGCGGTGCCCGGCTCGCCCTACCATGCGCTCTTCATCGCCGCGTTCACCGCGGCCGGGCTGACGCCGACGATCGCACACGAGTCCGTCGAATGGGAGACCTCGGCCGCGCTCGTCGGCGCCGGCATCGGGGTCAGCCTCGTCCCCCGGCTCGCGAACCTCTCCGGCGAGGACAACGTCAGACGCGTGCGGCTGACCGGCACGGCCCGGCTCTCGCGGAGGATCATCGCCGCCGTGCGCACCGGCAGCCGCGGCTCACCGCTCATCCGCGAATCCCTCCGCCACCTGCGCGCAACGTCCCAGCGGATCCTCGCCACCCGCCTCGGCGAGTCCGACTGAGCGGGCGGGAGTGCGGGGAGGCTGCGTGGGACGGTTGGCTGCGCGGAGGCCGGTCCAGCCCGCAACGATTGCGCGGGGTGTGGGCAGTTGCGTGCGGAGCGAGTCCGCCTGCGACGATTGAGTGCGGCGCCGCTCTCCGCCCGCGATACCGACGCGGTGAACCGACAATTACGCCGCCATCCTTCGCCCACTCACGCACCGACGCACTCAACCGACAAATACGCCGTTAGCGCAGGGCGTATCTGTCGGTTGAGTGCGTCGAAGGAATCCCCGGCCGCTGACGCACCAGCGGGGCCCACGCGCCGAGGCGGCCGACCGTCGCCGCGACCGCCAAGTGAGGTTGCCGGGCAGGGTGCGCCGCGCCGCGCGCCGCGGCGACTCGGCGAGGTCCTGGGAGGAGTCGCACAGTCCGAACTGGGGTATTGACACGGACGGAGACGCCCGGCAAGACTGACAGCACGTCTGATACAAGACTGATATTTCAGGAGGCCGATCGGTTCTCCCGCCGATCACGTCCTCACCATCAGCTCCGAACGGAGGCTCAAGGATGAGCAACAGGGCAATCAGCTACGCAGGTCCCGGCAAGGTCGAGGTCATCGACACCGAGTACCCGGAATTCGTCCTCAAGGACGGCCCCGGCGTCAATCCCGCCAACGTCGGCCGCAAGGTCGATCACGGTGTCATCCTCAAGACCGTCGCCACGAACATCTGCGGCTCCGACCAGCACATGGTCCGGGGCCGCACGACTGCTCCCGAGGGTCTCGTCCTCGGTCACGAGATCACCGGTGAGGTCGTCGAGGTCGGTCGGGACGTCGAGTTCGTCAAGGTCGGCGACCTCGTCTCGGTGCCGTTCAACATCTCGTGCGGCCGCTGTCGCAACTGCAAGGAGGGCAAGACGGGAATCTGTCTCAACGTCAATCCCGACCGTCCCGGTTCGGCGTACGGCTACGTCGACATGGGCGGCTGGGTCGGCGGACAGGCCGAATACGTCCTCGTCCCCTACGCGGACTGGAACGTCCTGAAGTTCCCGGACAAAGAGCAGGCGATGGAGAAGATCCTCGACCTCACGATGCTCTCGGACATCTTCCCCACCGGATTCCACGGCGCCGTCGGGGCGGGAGTGCAAGTGGGCTCGACCGTCTACGTCGCGGGCGCCGGTCCCGTCGGTCTCGCGGCGGCCACCTCGGCGCTGCTCCTCGGTGCCGCCGTCGCCATCGTCGGCGACCTCAACGAGGACCGTCTGGCGCAGGCGCGGAGCTTCGGCTGCGAGACGGTCGACGTCTCGAAGGGCGACCCGAAGGACCAGATCGAGCAGATCCTCGGCACCCCTGAGGTCGACTGCGGCATCGACGCCGTCGGCTTCGAGGCCCGCGGACACGGCAAGGACGCCGGGCACGAAGCACCCGCGACCGTGCTCAACTCGCTCATGGACATCACGCGGGCCGGCGGCAGCCTCGGCATCCCCGGGCTCTACGTCACCGGTGATCCGGGTGCCGTCGACGAAGCGGCCAAGGAGGGCTCGCTGTCGATGCGCTTCGGCCTCGGGTTCGCGAAGTCGCACGTCTTCGTCACCGGCCAGTGCCCGGTGATGAAGTACAACCGGGGCCTCATGCAGGCGATCCTCCACGACAAGGTCTCGATCGCGAAGAACGTCAACGCCACGGCGATCTCGCTCGAGGACGCCCCGCAGGGCTACGCCGATTTCGACTCGGGCGTCGCGAAGAAGTTCGTCCTCGACCCCCACGGCCTCATCAGCGCGTGACGGGCTGAAGCCGCGGTTGCGCGGCCCGCGACACGGTTGCGCGGCTCGCGCGGCGAGCGCACGGAGAAGCCCGGTGGGCGACGGAGAATCACTCCCTTCGCCCACCGGGCTTCACGCGACGACACCGGGCTTCACACTTTTCACCCCGCCTCGATCACCTGAAGTTCGGCACGACCTCGTCGATGAAGAGCTGCAGCGACGCCTTCTTCTCCTCGTGGCTGAGCGCATTGTCCGACCAGAAGCTGTACTCGTCGTAGCCGAGGTCCGCGTAGTGCCTGATCCGCTCGGTCACCTCGGCGGGGGTGCCGATCATCGCCGACCGGTGGAGGGACTCGAGTTCGAACTCGGGACGGTCGGCGAAGCGCTCCTCCGGGGTCGGGTCGAGGAAGCCGTCGACGGGGTCCTTCTTCCCGAACGCCCACGCCGAGAACGTCCGGTAGTACTTGTTGATGCCGGCGGCCCCGACCTTCCAGCCCTCGGGGTCCTCGGGCGAGTGGAGGTAGGTGTGACGCAGCACCATGATCTCCGGACGCTTCTCGACCTCGGGGTGGGCGGCGAGCGCCGTCTCGAACTTACTCATGAGGTCCTCGACCTCGCGGTCGTCCTTCATCAGCGGCGTGACCTGGACGTTGCAGCCGTTGGCGACGGCGAAGTCGTGGGTCTCGGGGCTGCGGGCGGCGAGCCAGATCGGCGGAGTCGGCTGCTGCACCGGCTTGGGCACCGCCGTCGAGACGGGGAACTGCCAGTGCTCGCCGTCGTGGGCGTAGTCGCCCTGGAGGAGGGCGCGCATCGCGGGCACGAGTTCGCGCAGGTACTCACCGCCGTCGGCCGCGGGCATGCCGCCGGCCATCCGATCGAACTCGAACTGGTAGGCGCCGCGGGCGATGCCGACCTCGGCGCGCCCACCGCTGATGACGTCGAGGAGCGCGACCTCGCCGGCGGCGCGCAGCGGGTGCCAGAACGGGGCGATGATCGTGCCCGACCCCAGCCGGATCGTCGAGGTCTGCGCGGCGAGCGCGGCGAGCTGCGGCATCGGGCTCGGCGAGGAGACGTACTCCATCGAGTGGTGTTCGCCGATCCACACCGTGCCGAAGCCTCCGGCCTCGGCGATCTTGACGAGTTCGACGAGGTTGGCCCAGTGCTGTTCGGGGCTGATCGCGTCGTCCCAGCGTTCCATGTGGAGGAAGAGCGAGAAGCGCATCGTTGGTCCTTTCCGTCCGCAGGCGGCGCCTGGCGGATCTCTGCTCGTGAGGTGAGCGGGGTGGTGTCGTTGTGGTCGGTTCGCCGAGGCGGCCGCCGGAGGCCTGCCGCGCGGCGGTCAGCGGGTCAGGCGGTCAGGCGGGTCAGGCGGAGGCTTCGCGTTCGGCGATCGTCGTGTTCGACCGCGACCAGAGCTCCTTGTCGACTTCGCGCACGATCACCGTGATGTTCTCGTCCGCAGCACCTGTGGTGCGTGCGGCGACGTCGTGGACGCCGGCGATGAGGGCGCGCAGCTGCTCGGGCGTGCGGCCCCGGCCGATCGAGATGTCGATGAGCGGCATGTCCTCACCTCCCCAGCACGAAGGGATCGGCGACCGGGCCTTCGTCCGTGTTGATCCAGATGCTCTTGAGCCGCGTGTACTCGTGCATCGACTCGATGCCGTGCTCGATGCCCACCCCGGAGTTCTTGAACCCCTGCCGCGGCGACATCGGCGACATCGCGCGGTACATGTTGATCCAGATCGTGCCGGCCTCGAGCTGCTGGGACATCCGCATGCTGCGGGCGAGGTTCTGGGTCCACACCCCGGCGGCGAGCCCGTAGTCGGTGTCGTTGGCGAGTGCGAGGACCTCCTCCTCGGTGTCGAAGGGCATGACCGCGGCGACGGGTCCGAAGATCTCCTCCTGGACGACGCGCATGTCGTTCGTCGTGTCCGTGAGCACGGTGGGCTGGAAGAAGTAGCCGGGGAGGTCGACGTCGGGACGGTCCCCGCCGTAGGCGATCCGTCCGCCCTCGGAGACGCCGAGGTCGACGTACTCCTTGACCTTGCCGAGCTGCGCTTCGAAGGCGAGCGGTCCGAGCTCGGTCTCCGGGGCCATCGGGTCGCCGATGACGATCGACGCGGCCCGGGCGGTGACCTTCTCGAGCAGCTCGTCGTAGATCCCACGCTGCGCGAACACCCGGGACCCGGCGATGCACGTCTGCCCGGCGGCCGCGAAGATGCCGGCGATGACGCCCATCGCGGCGTTCGAGACGTCGGCGTCGTCGAAGACGATGTTCGGGCTCTTCCCGCCCAGTTCGAGGGTCGAGCCGATGAACCGTCCCGCCGTCGCCGAGGCGATGGCCGACCCCGTGCGCGTCGATCCGGTGAAGGAGATCTTCGCGAGCTTCGGGTTGTCGACGAGCGCCTGCCCCGCCTCGGCGCCGAGGCCGGTGACGACGTTGACGACGCCGGCGGGGAACCCGGCTTCATCGGCGAGTTCGGCCAGGCGCAGGATCGTGCGCGAGGTGTACTCGCTCGGTTTGATCACCGCGGTGTTCCCGGCCGCCAGTGCCGGTGCGAGCTTCGACAGCGTCAGCGTCATCGGCGAGTTCCACGGGGTGATGAGCCCGACGACGCCGAGCGCCTCCCGCTGCGTGAAGTTGATGACCTCGGGCGAGTTCGTCGGGATCTGCGACCCCTGCACCTTGTCGGCGAGCCCGCCGAAGTAGTAGAGGTACTCGGGCAGCCCGGCGAGCTGGCCGACCATCTCCCGCAGGAGCTTGCCGTTGTCCTGGCTCTCGAGCCGCGCGAGCTCGTCCGCGTTCTCCGTGATGAGGTCGCCGAACCGCCGCAGCAGGTGCCCCCGCTGGGTCGGTGTCGTCCGGCGCCAGATCCGTGAGGAGAAGGCCTGCGAGGCGGCGTCGACGGCCCGGTCGACGTCGGCCGCCGTGCCGCGGGCGAATTCGTAGAGGGTCTCGAGCGTCGCCGGGTTCGTGCTCGTGAGGTAGCCGCCGTCGGCCGGGGCGCTGTGCTCCCCGCCGATGAAGTGGTCGAGTCGCAGCGTCATCGCTGACTCCTTTCGCTGTGGTCATGGGAAACGGCACTGCCGTCGTCGAGGACAGCACTGCGATCCGTGGGAACAGCACTGTCGTCGATGAGCGCGCTCACCCGGCGGGCGAGCGTCTCGGGATGGGTGACGGGAAGCATGTGGCGGGCCTCGGGAACGATGACCACCTCGGTGCCGGTGATGAGCGCGCCGAGGCGACGGCTCATGTCCGGGGTCGACCCGGGATCCTGCTCCCCGGTGATCGCCAGGGTCGGGGCGGTGATCGCCGGCAGCCGCGGGGCGATCGCGCGGTCGCCGGTGGCGAAGACCGCATAGGCGTGCCGGTAGGAGTCGGGGTCGTTGGCGAGCAGGACCGCTCGCGTCTCCGCCCGCCAGTCCGCGGTCTCCGGGCTCTCCCCGGCGGGGAACCAGCGGTCGAGCGCCCGTTCCATGCTGCCCGCGAAGTCCTCGTACGCGGTCTCAAGGCGGGCCCGGACCGCCGCGGCCTCCTCGGCGGTGCGCGCGGCCACGGAGCTCACGCACGTCAGGGTGCGCACGCGCCCGGGCAGCGTCGCCGCCAGCTGCTGCGCGATGAGCGAGCCGAGGGAGAACCCGACGAGGTGGACGGGACCGGCGGGCATGCGCGCAGCGATGTCGGCGGCCATGTCCTCCAGGGTCGTCGGCGCGGTCAGCGGCGGCTGCTCCCCGTGCCCGGGCAGGTCGAGGGCGACCGTCGGGCGGTCGAGGCGGTCCTCGACGCGCGCCCACACGGTCCGGTCGAGACCGACCCCGTGGAGGAGCACGACGGGGGTGCCCGCATCCTCAGCCGTCATCGCGCCGACTACTTGTCCGCCGAGAGCGGGGCGAGCCGCTCCTGCGGCCGTCCGCCCGTGGCACCGGCGAGCGCGACGAGGATCTCGTCGGCGTGCGGGGCATCGGAGACGCGCCATTCGAAGGTCTGGTGGTGCGAGCGGATCGTCGCATCCGTGAAGTGCTTGAGCGGGATGTCGAACGTCGCTCCCGCGTCCGCGCGCTTCTCGACGGCGGGCAGCAGGGTGCTCGCCGAGGCTGCCGTGCGGAAGTGGTCACCGAACTTCAGCGTGTGGATGAGGGCGGAGCCGTGCTCGATCTCTCCGCCGAGTCCGACGATCGCCGCCTTCCCGTACGCTTCGAGCTGCCCGCCGAGGGCCTCCATGACGCGGGGGGCGAGCAGGGCACCGAGGTCGCTGGCCGTGGCGTCGATGCCGGGCCCGAGGTCGTCGACGAAGCCCTGTCCCGCCCACGGGTTCTCGATGACCGCGGCGACGGCGGCGACGCGGGTGATCGGGTTGACGTCGCGTCCGCCCTCGGTGAGCACGTCTTCGACGATGGTGGTGATCTTGCGAACCTTCATGAGATGAGTCCTTTCAGGATGTCGGTGGTCACGGCGCCGTCGGTGCGACGGTCGCCGATGCGGGCGAAGGCCGGGGCCCGTTCGAGGCCGCGGCGATCACGCAGATCTCGTCGGCGTGAGGGGCGTCGGAGGGCGACCTCGATCGACTGGTAGTGGTCGCGCGAGGTCGCGTGGGTCTTGTGCCACAGCGGCACGCGGATCGTCGTCCCGGCCGGTCCGCGGCCGTCGGCGAAGCAGAGCACCGAGGTGCCGGCGAGGAGTTCGCGCATGATGTTGCCGAAGTACGGGGTGTGGATGAGGGCGCCGGCGTGTTCGAGCTCCCCGCCCGTGCCGACGACCGCACCCTTCCCGAAGGCCTCGACCGCCTCGGCGGATCCGATGGCCGCCAGCAGACGGTCGGTGAGCACCTTCGCGAGCACGGGTGCGAGCTCCTGCGTCGCGGCGGCGAGGTCGGCCGCAGGCCCCTCCCCGATCCACGGGTTGGGGACGACGGCGACAGCGGCCGCCTGGACGAGCGGGCGATCGAGGTCGGTGCCGGCCTCGGAGAGGATCTCCTCGCGGTGGACGGTGAGAGAGCGCACGCCGAGGCGGCGGGCGAGGTCGTCGAACGACGCGGGCAGATTCTCGGTCGGGGCTGCCGCGCTCACTGCGCCTCCTCGGTGCCGGCTCCGGCGGTCTGCCGGTCCTGTTCGGTCAGGGAGAGCAGGGCCGCACGGGAGGAGGCGCTGACGTGTTCGCGCATCGCGATCTCCGCGCCGATCGCGTCCTTGTTCTCGATCGCGTCGATGACGGCATGGTGTTCGCCGACCGATTCGCTCAGTCGGCCCGGCCGCTGCACGGCCTTGAGGACGATGCGGTGGTAGGCGAGCTGGTGCATGAGGCGCTCGTACGTCTCGGTGAGCTTGCGGTTGTCGGCCCCGCGGACGAGCGCCCAGTGGAATTCGTGGACGAGCCGGGCGTAGGTCTCGGCGTCCTCGGCCAGCGCCGCGGCGTCGGAGGCGTCGGAGTTGTCCTTGAGCATCGCGAGCTCGGGGATCGCCCCGCGCTTGGCGAAGAGGTTCGCGGCGAGGCCCTCGAGGGACTCCTTGAGCTGGAAGAGCTCGACGATCTCCCGGCGCTTGGGCTGGCGGAGGAAGGTTCCGACCCGGGGCCGGATCTCGACGAGACCCTCGCGCTCGAGCTGTTTGAAGGCCTCGCGGACCGGGGTGCGGCTGACGCCGAAGGACTCGGCGAGCGTCGATTCGGGGATCATGTCACCCGGTTCGTACCCGTCGCTGAGGATGAGCGTGCGGACCCGGTCGAGGAACGATTCGGTCTGTGCGTCGCTGGAGATCTGTTGCATACAAGAAATCTACTTGCATACATGCGAGCATGTCAACAGCATGATTGAAACCTTGATTTCACTGAGTTTTCTGAATCTGTTGACGGATGCATGTCGACCATTCTATGGTCTCTGGTATGCAAGAAACACAGAATGCCGCCCTCAGTGGTGTGAAGAAGACCATCAGCGACGCGTGGCACGCCGTCTGGGACACCGATGACCTCGACGCCTTCGACGCCCTCGTCACCGACGACTACGTCCGCGTCTCGACGAACTCCGGACAGGAGAAGGACGCCGCAGCGATCAAGGAGGAGATCGCGGAGATCCGCGCCGCGTTCCCCGATCTCACGACGACGATCGACCACATCCTCATCGAGGACGATGAGGGGGCGATCTACTGGCACTCCGTCGGCACGTTCACCGAGCCGATGGGCGACATCCCGCCGACCGGGCAGCAGGTGACGACCCACGGCTCGAACCTCATCACCCTCGACGGCGACCGGATCGCACGGGAGACGGTGACGTGGGACGCCCACGAGCTGCTGGCCGACCTCGGGCTGAAGTCACTGTCCTCGGCGTTCGAGGTCGCCCCCGACGACGTCGTCACCGCCGACCTCACGGGCAATCCGACGAAGGATTCGCTCAAGGCCTTCAACCGGCAGTTCATCACCGGCGTCACCGTGGTCACGACGACCGATGAGGAGGGCAGGCCCCGCGGTCTCGCCGTCAACTCCTACAACTCCGTCTCCCTCGACCCGCCGCTCGTCCTCGTCTGCGTGCAGAAGACCTCGTCGACGTATCCGGCGCTGTTCCGCTCGACGCACATGGGCATCAACATCATGAGCCGCAACCAGCGGGACACGATCGGCGTCTTCGCCTCGAAGGCCCCCGACAAGTTCGCCACCCTCGACTGGCATCCCGCCGCCGGCGGCTCGCCGCTCATCGACGGCTCGGCCGCCTCGATCGAGGTCGAGATCAAGGAGCGCTTCCAGGCGCTCACCCACACCGTCTTCATCGGCCGGGTCAAGAGCGCCGAGACCTCGGAGGACTCCCCGATGATCTACAAGGCGGGCAAGTTCTTCGACAGCAAGGACCTGAAGTCCCTCGACTGAGAGTCATGCCACCGGCCGTCCCCACCGGCCGAGCCCTCCATGCCGCATCCGGAGTCCCCGCCGGCACCCCCTCACCCACTCCCCTGAGCACCGCAGCTCCACCAGCACCACCCGCAGACCGATCACCGAAGTCCCGAAGAACTGACTCACAAGGAAGTGGAGTTCGCCATGGAACACGTCCCCGGCCCCGCCGATGACCCCTCATCAGGCCCCCCGCACCGCCACGCCCAGCTGCCCGGCGGCGGCATGGAATACGATGCCGGGATCTCCCCGGCGATGGCCGAGGCCAACGCCCTGCGCCACCGGCCGGGGTCGGTGTTCTGGATCTCGATCGCCGGCGTCGCCGCCTTCACCCTGTGGGGCGTGATCTCACCCGAGGGCATGTCGACGACGATGACGACGGCGATGAACGCGGTCGCCGCGAACGTCGGCTGGTCCTACCTCGTCGTCACCCTCGGCTGCATCGGCCTCCTCGTCTACCTCGGCTTCGGCCGCTTCGGTCGGGTCCGCCTCGGCGCCGAGGACGACCGTCCCGAGTTCAGCACGTGGGCGTGGCTGGCGATGATCCTCTCGGCGGTCATGGGCATCGGGCTCATCAGCTACGGCGTCGCCGAGGCGGGCACCACGCAGGCGGCGGTCGTCGCCCTCCAGTACTCGTACTTCGACTGGGGTCCGCACGCGTGGGCGGTGTTCGGGGTCTTCGGGCTCGCGATCGCCTATTCGACGCACAAGCGCGGGAACACCGGGCTCATCTCCCCGATGCTCAAGCCGCTCTTCGGCAGCGCGATGGACCGGTGGCCGGGCAAGGTCGTCGACATCATGGCCGTCATCGCCACGCTCTTCGGGACGACGACGTCGCTCGGCCTCGGCGCCTCCCAGATCTCCGAGGGCCTCAACCGGGTCTTCGGGATCCCCAACGAGCTCTTCGTCCAGATCATCATCATCCTCGGCATCACCGTCGTCTTCACGCTGTCGGCGCTGTCCGGGGTCAACAAGGGGATCAAGTTCCTCAGCCAGACGACGGCGGTGCTCTCGATCTTCCTCGGCCTCTTCGTCCTCATCGTCGGCCCGACCGGGTTCATCGGCAACCTCTTCTTCCGTTCGACCGGCCAGTACCTCGGCGAGTTCTTCACGGCGAGCCTCCTCACGCCGCTCGCCTCCGGGGATGTCGAGTGGTACCAGTTCTGGACGTACTTCATGATGGCGTGGTGGCTGAGCTGGGGCGCCTTCGTCGGGGTGTTCCTCGCGAAGATCTCGAAGGGCCGCACGGTCCGCGAGTTCGTCCTCGGCGTCATGGGAGTGCCGAGCCTCGTCTTCTTCGCATGGTTCACCGTCTTCGGCGGCACCGCGATCAAGCTCGACATGGACGGCAGCGGGGAGATCGGCCAGGCCGCGGCCGCCAACGTCAACTCCGCGTTCTTCGAGACCCTCGGGCAGCTGCCGTGGACCGGGCTGACCTCGGTCATCGCGATCATCCTCGTCGTCCTCTACTTCGTCTCCGGGGCGGACGCGAACACCTTCGTGCTCAGCATGCTCACCTCGCGCGGCACGCTCGAACCGAGCCGCTGGGTGCTCACCGTCTGGGGCGCGCTCACGGGCACGACGGCGATGGTCCTCTTCTTCGCCGGCGGTCTTGCCGCCCTCCAGCAGGCGGCGATGCTCTCGGCCCTGCCCTTCGCCGTCATCGTCGCGCTGCTCGGCATCTGCATCGTCAAGACCCTGCACGAGGACCACACGTTCGACGCCTACCGCACGGTGCGGCGCCGGGATCTCGAGCCGCCGCTGGCCGTCGCCGACGAGACCTGAGTTCCCCCGCTCCCCAGCTCTCCATCCACCGAGATCGCCACTTCGCTCCGAGACCGCCGGTTATAACCGTCCGTCTCGCCGTTAAGTGGCGATCTCGTCGCTCAGTCGCCCGCCTCGTCGCGCAGCCGCGCGAAGGCGAGGTGGGCGAGTGCGGCGGCCTGATCGCCGAGCAGTCCGTCGTCGAACTGGACCCTCGGCGAATGGTTCGTCTCCGCGTCGGGGTCGATCCCGTCCGGGGTCGCCCCGAGGAAGACGAAGGCACCGGGCACCCGCTCGAGCACGTAGGAGAAGTCCTCGGATCCCATCCGCGGGTGGTCGAGGACCGTGACGCTCTCCTGCCCGAACAGCTCCCGCAGGCGTCCGAGGACGACGCCGGTCTCACCCGGGTCGTTGACGGTGACGGGGAACCCGACTGCGAAGTCCACCGAGGCGGTGCACCGGTGCGCTCGGGCGATGCCCTCGGCCACCTCGGTGATCCGCTCCTCGAGCAGGGCGAGCGATGCGGCGGAGAGGAAGCGGATCGAGGCTCCCAGCGACGCGGTGTCGGGGATGACGTTGTTCGCCGCCGAGCCCTGCAGCTGGGTGACGGAGACGACGACGGGGTCGAAGATGTCGAAGGAACGCGTCGTCATCGTGTTGAGCGCCAGCGCGATCTCGGCGACCGCGGACACCGGGTCACGGGTCGCCTGCGGCTGGGAGCTGTGGCCCCCGGCGCCGTGGACGGTGATCTCGAGGTCGGCGAAACCGGCCATGAGCGGACCGCCGCGGGTGGCGAAGCGGCCGCGGACGTCGGCTTCGACGTGGATGCCGTACGCGGCGACGACGGGCACCCCGGCCGCCTCGAGGACGCCCTCGGCGATCATCGGCTCCGCCCCGCCCTCGCTCTCCTCGGCCGGTTGGAACATGAAGATCACGGAGCCGGGCAGCTCGTCGCGGTGGGCGGCGAGCAGCCGGGCCGCCCCGACGAGTCCGGCCGTGTGCATATCGTGGCCGCACGCGTGCATCGACCCGTTCGTCGAGGCGAAGTCGAGCCCGGTCTCCTCGGTCACCGGGAGGGCGTCCATGTCCCCGCGCAGCAGGACCGCCGGTCCCGGGCGCCGGCCGCGGAGGACGGCGACCACCGAGGTGAGCGACTCCCCCGTCGTGATCTCGAGTCCCAGCCCCGCAAGCGCCCGGAGCACCTCGGCCTGCGTGAAGGGCAGCTGCGTGCCGAGCTCGGGGTGGGCGTGGAGCGTGCGACGCAGGGTGACGAGATCGGGAAGGAGGGCGGTCGCCTCGGCGCGGAAGTCGGGGGTCGTCATGGACCCGATCCTAGTCGGGCCGAACGACACCGTCGCCCGGGTCTTTACGCCCGCTCACCGGGTGCGTAGCGTGATGGGCACACGCCCCGCCGGGCCACTGACGAAGGAGTCCACCGTGCGCATCATCATCACGCAGAACGTCACCCTCGACGGACGGGTCGAGATGCTCGACGACTGGTTCGACCCGCAGGCCCAGGACGACGAGCTCGTCGCCGAGCTGATGGCGCAGTCCGCGCGTGAGCAGATCCTCCTGCTCGGCCGGCAGACGTTCGAGGACTTCCGCGGCTACTGGCCGCAGCAGACCGACGACACGACCGGCATCGCCGCCCACCTCGACAAGGTCCGCAAGGTCGTCGTCTCCTCGACGCTCACCGAACCTGGGTGGACGAACTCAGAGGTCATCACCGAACCGCTCCTCGAGGTGGCGGCCCTGCGCAGCGAACCGGGCCTCGACGTCATCATCACCGGCAGCATCACGCTCGCCCACGAGCTCATCACCGCCGGCCTCGTCGACGAGTACCGGATGTTCGTCCACCCCGTGTGGCAGGGGCGCGGACGCGGCTTCTTCCCCGACGGCCACCCGCAGCCGCAGCTCTCCCTGCTCGACTCCCGGCCCTTCCACCGCAGCGGAGTCGTCTACTCCGCCTACGCCCCGACCGGAGAGGTCCCGACGAGCCTGTGATCCGGCCTCGTTCGTCGCTCCGTCCGTTCCGTGCCCAGGCGGACACGTCCCGCGCCGAGGCGGTCAGGCCGTCCCGAACATCACCTTCCGGCCGTCCGGGTCCGCAACGGTGACGACGACGTCGTCGACCGCGACCGGGATGATCCCGGCCGCGTCGAGGCGGTCGAGGAACGCCGTGCGGTCCGCGATGCGGAAGTAGAGGTGGGTGAGGTTGGAGGCCGGGTGCGGCGGCGAGGTGTAGTCGGCGAACGCCTCGGCGTCGTGGAGGGCGATCTGGATCCCGTCGACGTCGATGCGCTGGTAGCTGTACTCCTCATCACCGGCCGCGGTGAGAGCGAGTCCCGCGATGTCCCGGTAGAACGCCGCCGTGGTCTCCACATCCGCGCAGGTGAGGAACACTCCGCGGAACTGGGTTTCCGTGGGTTCGGTCATGCCTGCAGTCTAGCCGCGCACTCACCGCGCGCCCAGGCTGTGACCGCGTGCGCACAGGCCGCAGTGATCCCGGCCTGTTAGCGTGGTGGGCTGAATCGATTCGCAGGAGTGATTGTGGTCAAGTCCAAGTGGTGGGTGGGACTCGCCGTATCCGTCTCCGTCGTCGCGCTCGCCGGCTGCGGGACCAGCGGTGACGACCCGTCGGCCGCCCCGACGAGCCCGGCCGCCGAGCAGAGCGACGCCGGGGCGCCGAACACCGACGACATCCCCGACGTCGTCGCCGAGGTCAACGGCGAGCAGATCACGAAGGACGAGTTCGTCCCCCTCTACGAAACCCAGTACGGGCAGATGATGATGGCCGCCCAGCAGGGCGGACAGCCCGTCGACGAGGCCGCACTCAAGCAGCAGACCGCCGACAACCTCGTGAGCACCGAACTGCTGAAGCAGGAAGCCGACAGGCGCGGCATCGAGGTCACCGACGACGATGTCGCCACCGCCCTCGACGAGACCGCCCAGGCCTCGCAGATGAGCACCGAGAAGTTCCTCTCGGCGATGAACGACCAGGGCATGGACGAAGCGCGGGTGAATGAGGAGATGAAGACCCAGCTGAAGATCGAGGGCCTCATCGCCGACGAGTTCGGAGAGTTCGAGGTCACCGACGAGGAGGTCGGGGCGGCCTACCAGCAGGCGAAGGACCAGCAGGAGCAGATGGCCGCGCAGACCGGTCAGGAGGCGCAGGTGCCCTCGATCGACGAGATGCGCCCGCAGCTCGAGGAGCAGGTCAGGAGCGACAAGGCCAACGAGGCGACCCAGCAGTACGCCGGGGAGCTGCAGGATCAGGGCGACGTGACGATCAACCTCTGAGCCCGACCGGGACACCCCGCCCTGTCGCCCGCACGGAAACGTCTCTTGTCACCGTCGACTGAGGCGCTGCGGAATCGCGCGCACAAGGCCACCTGAGGACAACCTCGGCGGGGATCCCCGACATCCCGCGGATCCCCGCCATCATGGAGGTTTCAACTACCTGCCCGTAGGTCACGGATTCCAACGATTCTGGGGAATGTCTTTCAGGATCTCGCAAAATCAGTGAGAGGCCTCTAGTCTGTATGGGACGAACGCGGTTCTCGGGAACCGCTGGCAGCAATCCGCGTCCCCGGTCGGCCGACGTCGGCGACCGGGGACGCGGCGCAGACGAAAAGGGTCCTCATGGCTTCCGTACTCTCCCGCTCGGCGATCATCGCGCCGATGGACTTCAACCGCTGGCTGATGCCGCCGGCAGCACTGGCGATCCACCTGTGCATCGGCCAGGTCTACGCATTCAGCGTCTTCAAGATCCCGTTCATGTCGCGCTTCGACGCCGGTGAGATCTCGATCGGCTGGATCTTCTCGATCGCGATCCTCATGCTCGGCATCTCCTCGGCGATCTTCGGCACCTGGGTCGAGAAGGCCGGGCCCCGCGCCTCGATGGTCGCGGCCGGCTCCTGCTGGGTCGGCGGCTTCCTCATCGCCACCCTCGGCATCATGACCGGCCAGCTGTGGCTCGTCTACTTCGGCTACGGCTTCGTCGGCGGCATCGGACTGGGCATCGGCTACATCTCGCCGGTCTCGACGCTGATGAAGTGGTTCCCGGACCGCCCGGGCCTCGCCACGGGCCTGGCGATCATGGGCTTCGGCGGCGGTGCGCTCATCGCCAGCCCGATGTCGAACGCGCTCATGGCCTTCTACGGCGGCGGCTCCGAGCCGCAGAACCTCGTCGCCGGCCTCGCACCGACGTTCCTCACCCTCGCCGTCGTCTACGCCGTCGTCATCGCCGCCGGCGCCTACGTCATCCGCGTGCCGCACCCGGACTGGAAGCCCGAGGGATTCGACCCCTCGACGATCAAGGCGAAGCCCCTGCAGACGACGGGCAACGTCTCGGCGAAGAACGCGATCCGCACCCCGCAGTTCTGGCTGCTGTGGATCGTCCTCTTCCTCAACGTCACCGCCGGCATCGGCATCCTCGAGAACGCCGCCCCGATGATCCAGGCCTACTTCGGCATCACCGCGGCTGCGGCCGCCGGCTTCGTCGGCCTGCTCTCGATCGGCAACATGGCCGGTCGCTTCGTGTGGTCGACGACCTCGGACTACCTGGGCCGGAAGAACAACTACATGATCTACCTCGGCGGCGGTGCGCTCCTCTACCTCGTCGTCGCACTCTTCGGCGGCGGGTCGATCGTCCTCTTCGTCGTCGCCACCCTGCTCATCATCTCCTTCTACGGCGGCGGCTTCGCGACGATCCCCGCCTACCTCCGCGACCTCTTCGGCGTCTACCAGGTCGGTGCGATCCACGGTCGCCTGCTCACCGCCTGGTCGGCCGCCGGTGTGGCCGGACCGCTCATCGTCAACTCGGTCGTCGAGGCCGGTGACAAGGCCGGCAGGACCGGACCCGAGCTCTACACGCCGGGCATGTTCATCATGGTCGGGGCCCTGGCGATCGGCTTCGTCGCGAACCTCCTCGTCCGCCCGGTCAACGACAAGTACCTCGAACCGGAGTCGAGCGGCGCGAACCCGTCGACGGCAACCGCCCCGAAGAACGACTGACCGACTCAAGGAAGGAGACAGACTCATGAGCGCATCAGAATCGTGGTCATCGGTTCCCGCTGAGGGCTCCCCGCAGTCGCCCACCGGCGGCGCGTACAAGGTCATCGGCACCGGCCTCACCGTCGTCGTCGTCGGCGGCCTCGCCTGGGGGCTGACCCTCACCGTCATCAGGGCGGTCGCGATCTTCACCGGCTGACGCCGGGCCCGCACCGAACCGCACAGCACCGAACCACACAGCCCCACCTCACAGGCGGCCCCGCCCCGGCATCCGGCATCCGCGGCGGGGCCGCTGTCGCATTCCGTGAGCCCATCGAGTGGACCCCCTTGCGAGCCATTAACTTAAGTGCTTAACTTAGTGCCATGGACCTCGCCTTCGAACTCCACGATCTCGTCCGCACCCTCGACCGGTCGGCCGAGCGGATCCTCGCGCCCGAGGGCCTCACCTACAACCAGTACGTCGCCCTCGTCATCCTCGGTCAGCATCCCGGCATCACCGGACGGACCCTGGCGACGGCGCTCGGCGTCACCGAGGCGGCCGGATCGGGCATCGTCAAGGCCCTCCTTCGCGCCGGCTTCGTCGACAACCAGGCAGCCAAGGGCTCGGGCAATCGACGCGAACTCCACCTCACCGAGGCGGGAGCGGCCAAGGCCGACCATTGCGGTCGCCTGCTCGGGACCTCCCTCGACGACAACGCCCGCGCGATCGGCCTCGATCCGCAGGACCTCGCGCGCACGATCCGCGACCTCCATGACGAGGTCCGCACCATCCGCCACCCCGACGGCTGACCGGCCGCGCCTCCCGCCGGCTGACCAGCTGCGCCTCCCGCACCCCGCCCCCACACCGATCCTCAGGAGCACCCATGGCACTGACCCTTGCCCTTCTCGCGCTCGTCTTCGGCCTCGCCCGCCTCGGCGTCTTCATCGCCCTGCACCTCGTGCCGAGCGACTACACGATCGTCGGCCATGCCGTCAGCGACTACGCGGTCGGTCCGACCAGGCGGCTGAGCAGCGTGATGACGTGGCTGACCGCGATCTTCTGGGCACTGCTCGCCGCCGCGGTGGCCACCGGCGTCCCCGACTGGCCGGACGCCACGGGCATCGTCGTCGCCCTCATCGTCCTCGCCGTGATCTTCGCCGTCCTCCCGTTCGCCCCGACGACCCTCGAGGGTGAGGCGCCGACGCTCATCGGCCGCCTCCACTACGTACTGGCGATCGCATGGTTCGCCATCAGCTACGCGTGCATGGGCAACTTCTCGCGCTTCTTCACCGCCGCCGGACCCGCGTGGCTCGGCACCGCACTCACCGTCATCGGCTGGATCGCGGCGCTCTCCCTGGCTATCAGCGTCCTCGTCCTCATCGTCACGGTCCTGCGGCCGAAGGTCTTCGGCATCTCCGAGCGGATCTTCATCCTCTCCGTCAGCGTCTTCTACTCCCTCGTCGCCGTCGGCCTCGCACTCCTGGCCGTGTGAGCCGAGGCGGGACCGCCCGGGACCGAGGCGTACACTCGACCCGTGCCGCTGACGAATCCCGGACCCGCCAGGCGCGGTCGCCCGCGCCTTCCCTGGGGCTCGATCCTGCGCAATCTCGCTCTCGCGCTCGTCATCCTCGCCGGGCTGTGGCTCGTCCTCAACGTCCACCTTCCCGGACCCGGTGACCTCCGGGAGGACATCGCCGAGGCGGGGGTCTGGGGCGCCGGCTTCTTCGTCCTGCTCTACACCGTCGTCGCGGCGACCCCGATCCCGGTGACGATCGTCGCCGTCGCCGGCGGCCTCGCGTTCGGCCTGCCGCTGGGCACGCTGCTGTCGATGATCGGCGTCGTCCTCGGCGGGTGGGCCGGATACTGGATCGCCCGGGTGCTCGGGCGGCAGACGGCTGCCAAGATGCTCGGCTCCCACGCCGAGGCGGTCGAATCCCAGCTCCACGGCGGTGGCCTCTACGCCGTCGCCACACTCCGGCTCATGCCGGGCTTCCCGTACTGGCCGGTCAACTACGGCAGCGGGGCGTTCGGGATCGACAATCGCACGTTCGTCATCGCCACCGTCATCTCATCCCTGCCCGGCCAGCTCTCCCTCGTCGCGATCGGGGCGTTCATCGGCGACCCGACGATCCCCAACGGCATCGCCGTGGGCGTGGCGTGGCTCCTCGTCGGGGGCCTGACGATCGTGTCCTTCCGGCGCTGGCGCGGCACCCGGCACCCCGACCCCGCGCCACCGCCCGAGGGACCGGACCCGGGCAGCGCCTCGCCGCAGTGACGGCTCAGCCGAAGTTCGGGGTGCGACGCTCCTGGAAGGCGCGGAATCCCTCGACGTAGTCCGGTGTCTGCCGGGCCGCTTCCTGCAGCTTCGCCTCGGCCTCGAGCACCTCGGCGATGCGCGGGCGGTCGTCGACGAGCTTCTGCACGAAGCTCTTCTCCATCGCATACGCCTCGGCGGGTCCGGCGACGATGCGCTGAAGCTTCTCAGCGACGAAGTCACTGAGCTCGGCCGCGGGCACCGCACGGGAGACGATCCCCGTGGCGGCCGCCTCGGCGCCGGTCATGAAGTCACCGGTGACGATGAGATCCATGGTCCGGTGGTAGCCGACGCGGTCGAGGAACACGTGGTGGGCGCCGGAGTCGAGCATCGCGCCGATCGCGGCGAACGGCGAGCCGAACTTCGCATCATCGGCAGCGTAGATGATGTCGGCGGCCGCGGCGATGCCGAAGCCGAGCCCGAGCGCGGCCCCCTGGACCTGCGCCACGACGGGGATCGGCAGGCGGCGGATCGCGCGGAACACCGGGGTGAACGACTCCTCGAGGAACGCATACGCATCGTCGGTGGCGACGTCGACGGCGGAGATGTCGCGTCCGGAGGAGAAGACCTTCCCCTCCCCGCGCAGCAGCAGGGCGCGCATGCCCGGCGTCGCCTCGGCGACCTTGCCGACGGCTGCGGCCAGCTCACCGAGGTTGTCGGCGCTCAGCGCATTGCGGGAGTCGGGTCCGTCGAGGACGATCTCGGCGAGCGGTCCGCGGACATTGAGTCTGATCTCGGTCATCGGCTGTTCCTCCAGGTCACCATTCGTAGAAGCCCTTGCCGGTCTTGCGTCCGAGCTCCCCGGCCGCGACCTTGTCGCGCAGCAGCTGGGGCGGGGCGAAGCGGGGTCCGAGTTCGCGTTCGAGGTGCTCGGCGATGCCGAGGCGCACGTCGAGGCCGACGATGTCCGTCGTCTTCAGCGGGCCCGCCGGATGCCGGTAGCCCAGCGTCATCGCGGTGTCGATGTCGGCGGCGCTCGCGACACCCTCCTCGACCATGCGGATCGCCTCGAGGGCGAGTGCCACGCCGAGGCGGGAGGAGGCGAACCCGGGCGAGTCGGTCACCGTGATCGGGGTCTTCCCGAGGGCCGCGACCCAGTTCTCGCGCGCGCGACGAGTTCGGGTGAGGTCTGGGAGCCGACGACGATCTCGACGAGGTCGGACACGGGCACGGGATTGAAGAAGTGGAGGCCGATGAGCGCCTGCGGGCGCGGCAGGGCGGAGGCGAGCTCGTCGATCGACAGAGCGCTCGTGTTCGTGCCGATGCTCGCCGCCGGGGCGTACCTCGCGATCGCGGCGAGGATCGTGCGCTTGAGCTCGGCGTCCTCGGGCACGGCCTCGACGACGAGGAGCGCCTCGTCGAGGAGGGTCGGGTCGCGGACGACGTCGACCCGGCCGGGCACGGCGATGCCCTTGGCCTCGGACTTCGCGATCGAGGCGTCGACGCGCTCACGGGCCGCGGCCGCGGTGTCCTCGGTGCTCTCGATGACGATGACGCGGGCCCCGGCGGTGGCGAAGGCGTGAGCGATGCCCGCCCCCATCCGTCCTCCGCCGTAGACGCCGACAGTGTCGGGCACCTGGGCGCGGTCATTCGCCGAGGCGGTCGCCGGCACGGTCCCAGCGACTGCGGTTCCGGGTCCGGCGGGGGTCGTCGTCTCGTCGCTCACTCGTCTGCAGCCTCTCTCTTCGCCTGCTTCTTCGCGTCGCGGCGGGCGAGGAACGCATCCATCCGCGCGTACTTCTCGTCGGTTTCGAACAGCACCGCCTGGGCGATGTTGTCGATGAGGGGGTGGGCCTCACGGGGGGCGTGGAACGCCGACTTCGTCAGCCGCACGGCCAGGGGCGCGAAGCTCGCGATCCGCTCGGCGAGCGCCTCCCCGGCGACCTCGAGCTCATCGGGGTCGACGACGTCGTTGAGGAGACCGATGGCCCTGGCCTCATCGGCGTTGAGGGTGCGTCCGGCGAGGAGGATCTCCTTGGCCCGCGGCTCCCCGACGAGCTCCCGCAGGCGCCAGGCGGCACCGGCGGCGGCGAGGATGCCGAGGCCGGGTTCGGGGTTGCCGATCTTCGTGCTCGGGGTGCCGATGCGGAAGTCGGCGGCGAACGCGAGTTCGGCCCCGCCGCCGAGGGCGTAGCCGTCGACGAGCGCGATGACGGGCATCGGCAGGTCGAGGATGCGGCTGAAGATCTTCGAGTTGATCCCGGCCAGGGCGTCGTCGCGGCGGCGTTCGCGCAGCTGTCCGATGTCGGCCCCGGCGGCGAACGTCCCGCCGGTGCCGGTGAGGATCGCGACCTGCGGGTGTGCTTCGAGCTCGGCGCACACCTCGTGGAGGGCCTCGACCATCGTCAGGTCGATGGCGTTCTTCACCTCGGGGCGGTTGAGCCGGACGATCATCCGGTTCTCCCCGCGCTCGATGAGCAGCGGAGAGTCCCCGCCCGCGGCGGACTCTGCGCCCGTGTGCGCCGCGGACCCTTCGCCAGGGTGCGCCGTGGACCCTGCGCCCGCGCCGGTCGTCTCGCTCATGCGCGTTCCAGGAGGACGGCCGAGCCCTGCCCGACGCCCACGCACATCGTCGCGAGTCCGCGCTTCTCCTCGCCCTGCTCGAGGCGGTTGAGGAGGGTGAGGGTGATGCGGGTGCCCGAGGCGCCGAGCGGGTGGCCGAGCGCGATCGCCCCGCCGAACTCGTTGACGATCTCCGGGTTGAGGTGGAGGTCGCGGATGCAGGCGAGCGACTGGGAGGCGAAGGCCTCGTTGAGCTCGACGGCGTCGAGGTCGTCGACGCTCCAGCCGACGCGCGCAAGCGCCTTCTCCGAGGCGGGCACGGGACCGATGCCCATGATCTCCGGCGGCACTCCGGCGCTGGCGCCGGCGACGACGCGGGCGCGCGGGTCGAGGCCGTGCTTCTCCGCGTAGCGGTCGGAGACGAGGATCGTCACGGCCGCACCGTCGTTGAGCGACGACGAGTTGCCGGCGGTGATGACGCTGTCGGGGCCGTGCAGGGTGCGCAGCTTCGCGAGCTTCTCCGGGGTCGTGTCGGCGCGCGGGCCCTCATCGGCGGTGACGTCGCCTACGGGCATGATCTCCGGGTCGAACTTCCCCGCAGCCTGTGCCGCGAGCGCCTTCTGGTGGGAGGCGTAGGCGAAGGCGTCGAGCTCTTCGCGGGTGAGGTTCCAGCGCTGTGCGACGCGTTCGGCCGTCTCCGGCATCGACAGCGTCGTGTCCGCGTCGAACTGCGGGTTGGGGAAGCGCCAGCCGATCGACGTGTCGAAGGTCTTGCCGGGCTTCGCCCAGGCCCGCGAGGGCTTCTCGGTCACCCACGGGGCGCGGGTCATCGATTCGACACCGCCGGCCACGACGACGTCGGCATCGCCGGCGGCGATCATCGCCCGCCCCTGGATGATCGAGGTCAGGCCCGAGGCGCAGAGGCGGTTGACGGTGAAGCCGGGCACGGAGACGGGCAGTCCGGCGAGCAGCACGGCCATGCGGGCGACGTTGCGGTTGTCCTCACCGGCCTGGTTCGCGGCCCCCATGATCACCTCGTCGATGTCCGCCGGGTCGATCCCGGTGCGGTCGACGACGGCCTTGAGCGTCGTGGCGAGGAGATCGTCGGGCCGCTGATCAGCGAGCACTCCGCCGTAGCGGCCGATGGGGGTGCGCAGTCCGTCAAGGATGAAAGCCTCAGGCATGGTGCTCCTTATTCTCGGGTCAGACGTGATGATCGTAGCGCGGTGCCCGTCCGGACGTCCGGACGGGTCACTCTGCGGAATCGGGCTCAGGAGTCGAAGTCGATGGTGACGTCGTCGCTGACGGGGAACGTCTGGCAGGTGAGCACGAAGTTCGCGGCCACCTCGGCGTCCTCGAGGGCGTAGTTGCGGACCATGTCGACCTCACCGGCGCACACCTTGGCCCGGCAGGTTCCGCACACGCCGCCCTTGCATGCGAACGGCAGGTCCGACCGCGATTCCTGTGCGGAGTCGAGGATCGTCTTGCCCTGCGACATCGCCGAGGTGGTCCGTCGTCCGTCGAGGATGACCGTGACCTCGGAGGTCGCCCCCTCGAGGACCTTGTCGGCGTGGACGACCTCGGGTGGGGGCTCGTCGACGTAGAAGAGCTCGAAGTGGACCTTCTCCTTCGGCACCCCGAGTTCATCGAGGACAGCACGGGAGTCGCTGAGCATGCCGAAGGGCCCGCACAGCCACACGTGGTCGACGTCGTCGATGGGCACGAGCATGGTCAGCAGCTGCCGCAGCTTGTCGGCGTCGAGGCGGCCGGAGAAGAGGTCGACCTCGCGGGGTTCGCGGGAGAGGACGTGGACGAGGTCGAGCTGCTGGTTGCGCGCGTCCTTGAGGTCGGCGAGCTCCTCGGCGAACATCACGGTGTTCGTCGACCGGTTGCCGTAGAGCAGGGTCACCGACGCCTCGGGGTTCGCCAGCACGGTCGTGGCGATCGAGAGCATCGGGGTGATCCCGGAGCCGGCGGCGATGCACAGGTGCTTCCCGCCGAGGCTGGGATCGGCCTGGAAGCTGCCGCTGGGCGGTTGGACGTCGATCGTCTCACCGGGGCGGACGTCGCGCACGAGCCACCGGGAGAAGAGTCCGTCGGGGATCTCGCGCACGCCGATGCGCGGGGCGGTGCCCGCCGGGGCGCAGATCGAGTACGTGCGGCGGTGTTCGACGCCGTCGATGATCCGGCGCAGGGTGAGCGACTGGCCGGCGGCGAAGTCGAAGAGATCGGCGAGGTCGGCGGGCACGTCGAAGGTCACGGCCGCGGAGTCCTCGGTGAGGTGGTCGACGGAGGCGACCGTGAGCGGATGGAAGCCCGTGCGGTCACCGGACTGAGAGGCGGCGGAGGTCGGCGCGTTCGCACCGAGCGTGTCGGTCATCTCAGATCTCCTTGACGTGTTCGAAGGGTTCGAGGCAGGTGCGGCACTGGTACATCGCCTTGCACGCGGTGGGCCCGAACTCCGAGGTCAGTGCCACATCGTCGGATCCGCACAGGGTGCAGACGATGGCGCGGCGGGTCGGCATGAGGGTGAGGGCGACCGGACCCTGGCGACGGGGAGCCTGCCCGGGCGGGGAGATCCCGGCACCGGCGAGGGCGGCCCGTCCCTCCTCGGTGATCCAGTCGCTCGACCATGCAGGGGTGAGCGAGACGCGGATCTCCGCATCGGGGAAGCCGGCGTCCTGGAGTTCGCGCTGGAGGTCATCGCGCATCGTCGCCATCGCCGGGCAGCCCGAGTAGGTCGGGGTGATCGTCGCGACGACGTGATCGTCCTCGACGGTGACGTCCCGGAGCACGCCGAGGTCGACGAGCGTGAGCATCGGCATCTCCGGGTCGGTGACGCGAGCGGCGGCGGCACGGGCGCGGTCGACCGCCTCGGCGCCGTCGGTGAGCGGGGTCAGGGGCATCGCGGTCACCACTGCCCCTCCGGGTGGGCGCGAGCGACGACCTGCATCTCGGCGAGCATGCGCGAGAGCGCCTCGGTGTGGAGGCCGTCGCGGCCCTTCTTGCCGCGCACGCCGGCGAGCGCCCCGCGGTCGGGACGGTCGATGCCGGCGGCGGCGAAGACCTGGTCGAGGATGACCCCGGCCTCGTCCTCGACCGCGGCGGGGTCGACGCCGATGCCGGCCGCGGCGACGGCCGCTTCGGTCGGGTGCGTCTCGAAGAGCTCGGCCCACAGCGGCCAGAGGCCGGAGAGGGCGGCCAGCAGCCGGGTCCGGGACTCCTCGGTGCCGCGGGCCAGGGTGAGGACCCAGCGGGCGGAGAAGTCGCGGTGGTAGGACATCTCCTTGACGCCCTTGGCCGCGATCGCCGCGAGCACGGAGTCGCGGCTGTCCGTCAGGCGCTCGAAGATCGCCAGGCGCCAGGTCGAGTAGATGAGGATCTTCGCGACCGCCTCGGCGAAGTCACCGTTGGGCACCTCCGCGAGCCGGACGTTGCGGAAGGCCATGTCGTCGCGGAAGTAGGCGAGTCGGTCCTCGTCGGGCACCGGCGAGGAGGCCGGGAGCGCGGGCACGAGGCTCGGGTCGGCAGCGGCGGCGCGGGCGAGGAGGAGACGGGCCTGACCGAGGAGGTCGAGGGAGATGTTCGCGAGCGCGATGTCCTCCTCGAGGTCGGGGGCGTTCGAGCACCACTCGGAGATGCGCTGGGAGAAGACGAGGGCGTCGTCGCCGAGCATGAGGCAGTACGCGGCGAGCGCGGCCGGGTCGACGCCCTCGGGCACGGTCGTGTCGACGCCGGCCAGCGGGTCCTCGAAGTCGGTGCCGAAGGCCCAGTGGGCGTCGTTGACGAGCAGGCCGGAGTAAGCGCTCTCGTGCGAGTCGTGGTCGACGGTGGTGCCGGCCTCGTCGTGTTCGACGTGGACCTTGGGGGCGTTGGGTTCGTTCGTCATCTGCTCGTCACTCACATGTGCGGGACATCGTCGGGGATGTCGTAGAAGGTCGGGTGACGGTAGACCTTGTCGCCGCTGGGGGCGAACATCGGGTCCTTCTCGTCGGGGCTCGACGCGGTGATGTCGGCCGAGCGCACGACCCAGATGCTCACGCCTTCGTTGCGGCGGGTGTAGACGTCGCGGGCATGGCGGAGCGCGAGCTGGTCGTCGGGGGCGTGGAGGGAGCCGACGTGGACGTGGTTGAGGCCGCGCTTGCCGCGGACGAAGACCTCGTAGAGGGGCCATTCTCCGCGGGCGCTGGGGGTGTTCGCCGAGGTGGTGTCGGTCATTTCGCGGTCTCCTCGGTCATCGTGCCGGCGGCGGGGGTCTCAGTGCCGGACGGGGCTGAGGCGGCGGTCGCCTCGGCGGACTGCTCAGCGAAGGCGAGCGCGGCGTCGCGGACCCACTTGCCCTCGTCCCACGCGCGCTTGCGGTGGGCGATGCGCTGGTCGTTGCAGGGACCGTTGCCCTTGACGACGGACCAGAACTCGTCCCAGTCCGGCGTCGAGAAGTCGTAGTGGCCGCGCTCCTCGTTCCACTTGAGGTTCTCGTCGGGGAACGTCACGCCGAGGGCCTCGGCCTGCGGGATCGACATGTCGACGAACTTCTGGCGCAGCTCGTCGTTCGTGTGGGTCTTGATGCCCCACTCCATCGACTGCGCGGTGTTCGGGGAGTCGTCGTCGGGAGGTCCGAACATCATCAGCGCCGGCCACCAGAAGCGGTTGACAGATTCCTGGACCATCTCCCGCTGCTCGTCGGTGCCGCGCATCATCGTCATGAGCAGCTCGTAGCCCTGGCGCTGGTGGAAGGACTCCTCCTTGCACACGCGGATCATCGCGCGACCGTAGGGGCCGAAGGAGGTCCGGCACAGGGGCACCTGGTTGCAGATCGCGGCGCCGTCGACGAGCCAGCCGATCGTGCCGACATCGGTGTACGACAGGGTCGGGTAGTTGAAGATCGACGAGTACTTCTGCTTGCCGGCGATGAGCTTCTCGGTGAGCTCGTTGCGGCTGGCGCCGAGGGTCTCGGCGGCGGAGTAGAGGTAGAGGCCGTGGCCGGCTTCGTCCTGGACCTTGGCCAGCAGGATCGCCTTGCGGCGCAGCGAGGGGGCGCGGGTGATCCAGTTGCCCTCGGGCTGCATGCCGATGATCTCCGAGTGCGCGTGCTGCGCGACCTGCCGGATGAGCGTCTTGCGGTAGGCCTCGGGCATCCAGTCGCGCGGTTCGATGCGATCCTTGGCTTCGATCGTGTCGGCGAACTGCGCCTCGAGCTGTGCTTCAGTTGTCATGACCACTCCATCGGACCATTTACTGACCATTTGTTCTGTAAAGTTCTCCACCAGTGTGGCATACCCCACGCCCGCACGCAATAGGGCACCCTGCGCCCAGGATGCCCGCCGAGGTGGATCCCGCTCGATTCCGTGCCGAATATCGAGCGGGATCCACCTCGGGGAGCATGGGCAGCCGCCAGCAGTCGGCAAGTATTGCTGCTTTCCGGCCCTTCCTGTCGGACTACAGCTCTGACTCCGACTATTCCTGTGATCCACTACATCTGATTTGCCCGTGTCAATCCGCGGTGCAAAGATGACTTCGCATTAAATTGAAAGTGACGTGACAATGACCTGCGGAGGTACTGCCAGTGAACAGTCGTCGTAAAGCGATGAGAATCCTCGCTCGGCGGACTCGCAGGAAGGCGATCGATCTCCTCAGCAATGACCAGAAGCTGTGGTTGTCGGAGGTCCGTCACGGCGAGAAGGACTGGCAGCAGCGGATCCGCACCACGCTCCGGCCGAGTCTGGCGCATCAACCACAGGTCGTCGCCACCGAAGTCCACAACAGCGTCGCCGCTCAGCAGCGCAACCTCGATGCCGTGCGATCGGCCTTCAGAGCGGCCGGCGTCGACTTCGTCGAGCTTCCGCGGCGCGCGCGGGATCGCGCGCGGTTGGTCATTCCGCAGTCACAGACCCGGCACGCACTCGAGGCGCTCACCTCGCTGCGGGCATCGGAGGGCTGGACGCAGTACCGCCGATACTATTCGTGGGCGTCGGCGAGTCCGCGCAAACAGCGCCGCGACCCCTTCGCCGTGGCGACGATGATTCTCCACCGCCGCGTCGTCGCGCCGAACGGACGCGTGCTGAGCACCGGATTCGAAGGCGTCATCGTCGAAGCATGGACCGACCTCGGGCCCCGACGCCGACGCGTGGACGGGTCGACGCACATTCCGGGGACCCTGCACCGAGTGGCGAAGCAGCCGCGCACCCTCGTCGAATACTTCACTCCCGAGGTCTGGGCTGCGTCCCTGGCCAACGACAACCACACGATCCTGCCGGATGCCCCCGATCTCTACGGCGTTCCGGACCCCGTCGATCTCGTCTACACCTGGGTCGACGGCTCCGACCCCGAATGGCGAGCGAAGAAGCTGCGCGCCCAAGGCGACCTCAGCGAGGGACAGATCAACGAGACGGCGGTCTCGGAATCGCGCTTCGCCGATCGGCAGGAGCTTCTCTACTCACTGCGGTCGGTCGAGGCCTACGCGAGCTGGGTCAACCACATCTATCTCATCACCGACGCCCAGGTCCCTGACTGGCTCGACACCGATCACCCCAAGATCACGGTCATCGACCACAAGGACATCTTCTCCGACCAGGGCAACCTCCCGGTCTTCAATTCGCACGCGATCGAATCGCAGATGCACCACATTCCGGGGCTGAGCGAGAAGTACATCTACATGAATGACGACCTGTTCTTCATGCGCCCCACCAGCCCAGAGCTCTTCTTCACCGGCAACGGACTGTCCCGCTTCTTCCCGTCGACGGCCCCACTCGACCTCTCCGAGGCGAGCGCACGGGACATGCCGGTGCTGTCGGCGGCCAAACACGGGCGTGACTTCATGCTCAACGAGCACGGTCGGCGGGTCGGCAACAAGTTCAAGCACACACCCCACCCGCAGCTGAAGTCGGTGATGTCCGACTTCGAAGCCGAGTATCAACAGCTGTTCGACCATGTCGCCCAGTCGAAGTTCCGGCATCCCGATGACTACTCGATCTCCTCGGCGCTCTATCACTTCCACGCCTACGCACGGGGCAAGGCGATCGATTCGCCCATTCGCTACGCTTACATGGACATCTCGCGGCCCGACGCCGAGCTCTACATGCGTCGACTGCTGCGGCGGAGAAACCTCGATGTCCTCTGCCTCAATGACACGGATTCCACCCCTGAGGCCCAGGAGCACCTCGATGAGATCATGCACTGGTTCCTCTCGGAGAAGTTCCCGCTGCCGAGCTCATTCGAGAAGCAGAGTTCTCAGGCATCGGGGTCTCAGCAGCAGAGCTCCGTCGCGAACCAGTGACAGCGTCGTCCGTCAGCGATACTCGGGGTGCAGCCACCTCCTCGCTGACTTGACAGAGACGCCGATCACAACGATATTTATTGACCAGATGGTCGTTTATTCTCATGCCGCCGTGCGGCACCTCTGAGACGGCGACCCTGCCCGCGCCTCGCAGCGCAGCGACTCGAGGAGGAGCCCGACATGGCACATGCCGACATCGACGCGACGAACACCGCCCGCACCAACACGGCCGCTCCCCCGGCTCCGGCTGCCTCGGCGAGCACAGCCGGCTCACCCGAGCGCACCGCGCCCGGCATCGGCAATGAAGCGCACACGGGAGCGGCGGCGATGTACGCCAACGATCGCGCCTCCCAGCACCTCGGGATCACTCTCGACGATCACGGACCCGGATGGGCGCAGTGCTCGATGACGGTCACCGACATCATGGCCAACGGGCACGAGATCACCCATGGCGGCTACATCTTCCTCTTCGCCGACACGACGTTCGCGATGGCCTGCAACTACCCCGGATCGGTCACCGTCGCCTCGGGCGGAGACATCACCTTCCTCAAGCCCACCCGCGTCGGCGACGAACTCGTCGCCCACGGCCGCGAGGTCGTCCGGCAGGGCCGCTCCGGCATCTACGACGTCGAGGTCAAGCGCGGCGACGAGACGATCGCCGTCTACCGCGGCCGCTCCCGCACCCTTCCTGCCCCGAAGCCCGACGCCGCCCCCTGACCCTCACCCCGCGGACCGCGCTCACCCGGTGCCGCCCGCGACGCGCCGCCACCTCGGCGCTCCAGGACATCCACACGCCATTCGACACACCCGCCAGGAGACCACGATGACCGCCACCGCCAGCGACGCCGGTGAGACGATGAGCCTCGATGAGCTGCGCGCTCATCAGCTGGCCACCCTCACGACCACGGTGTCCACCGTCTACGAGAAGGTCCCCTTCTACCGGAAGGCCTTCGACGAGCTCGGCATCACTCCCGCGGACATCACCAGTCTCGACGACATCGCGAAGCTGCCGTTCACGAGCAAGCAGGACCTGCGGGAGAACTACCCGTTCGGGCTCTTCGCCGTCCCCCGCGACAACGTCGCCCGCATCCACGCCTCCTCGGGCACCACCGGACTGCCGACCGTCGTCGGATACACGCAGAACGACCTCGACGTGTGGAGCGACCTCATCCGCCGCTCGATCATCGGCGCCGGCGGACGCCCCGGCCAGATGCTCCACAACGCGTACGGATACGGACTCTTCACCGGCGGACTCGGCGTCCACGGGGCCGAACGCCACGGCTTCACCGTCGTCCCCATCTCCGGCGGACAGACCGAGCGCCAGGTCCAGCTCATCCAGGACTTCCAGCCCGACATCATCACCGCCACCCCGACCTACCTGCTCACGATCCTCGACGAATTCCACCGGCAGGGCATCGACCCGACCTCGACGAGCCTCAAGGTCGCGATCTGCGGCGCCGAACCGTGGACGGACGAGATGCGCCGCGAGATCGAGAAGTCCTTCGACATCGACGCCGTCGACATCTACGGCCTCTCCGAGGTCATGGGCCCCGGCGTCGCCTGCGAATCCGCGGTGACCAAGGACGGCCCGACGATCTGGGAGGACCACTTCTACCCCGAGATCGTCGACCCCTTCACCGGCGAGGTGCTGCCCGACGGCGAGGAGGGCGAACTCGTCTTCACCTCCCTGACGAAGGAGGCGCTGCCGATCATCCGCTACCGCACGCACGATCTCGCGAGCCTGCTGCCGGGCACCGCCCACCCGAACTTCCGCCGCATCTCCCGCATCACCGGCCGCTCCGACGACCTCATCATCATCCGCGGCGTCAACGTCTACCCCGCCAACGTCGAGTCCGTGCTCTTCGAGTTCGAGCACCTCAGCCCGCACTTCCAGCTCGTCCTCACCCGCCCGGGCCGGATGGACGAGGTGACCGTCGAGGTCGAGTGCCGCGAGGGCGTCGACGCGACCCAACGTGAGGGGCTCGGCAGCCGCGTGGCGCGGCGGATCAAGGAGCGCCTCGGCGTCTCCTCGACCGTCGACGTCAAGGATCCCGGGTCACTGCCGCGCTCGGTCGGCAAGCTCAAGCGCATCATCGACCGCCGCGAGAACATCCGCTGAGGCGGATGTGACCCGTGTCGCGGCAGCGGCCTCGCCTCGCTGATTAGACTGGTGCGCATGTCCAAGAGCCCGTCACCTGCACAGACTCAGCCGACCTCGGCTGAGGAGGCCGTCGTGCCTCCGGCTGCCCGCAGGGGTCCTGTCGATGAGGCCGCCGGCGGGGCTGGTGCCGGTGGGAGTGCCGCTGGCGGGGCTGGTGCCGGTGGCATCGTCGCCGAGGCGGCCACACAGTCGCGTCCGCGCCGTGGCCGTCCCGGCTACGACCGGGAGACGCTCATCAACAAGGCCACCGAGGTGTTCGTCCTCCGCGGCTACGACGGGACGTCGATGGACACCGTGGCCCGCGAGCTCGGGATCACGAAGTCGGCGATCTACCACCATGTGAAGTCGAAGGAGGAGCTGCTGCGGCTGGCGATCAACCGCGGCATCAGCGCCCTCGACTCGGCGGTCGAGACCGAGAGCCGGCGCACCGACACCGACGCCCTCGAGCGCTTGCGGCTCGCCGTCCACGCCAGCGTCCTCATTCTCATCGAATACCACCACTCCGTCACCCTCCTCCTGCGGGTGCGCGGCAACTCCGAGGTCGAACGCGAAGCCCTCGAACAGCGGCGCGGCATCGACGACAAGATCCGGGCGCTGGTCGCCGAGGCGATCGCCGAGGGCGGCATCCGCGCGGACTTCCCGCCCGGCCTCGTCACCCGCCTGCTCTTCGGCATGGTCAACTCGATCACCGAGTGGTACCGCCCCGGCTACCCCGTGGACCCCGAGACCATCGCCGAGGCAGTGACGGCGATGGCGTTCACCGGCCTGGAGGCCCCGCCCCCGAAGTGAGGCAGCCGCGAATCCGCCGTCTTCAGGTCGCAGAGTGTCGATGGCGGGCAGAAAAATCGACACTCTGCGACCTGAAGTCCGGGGTGCGAGTCGCACCACGTCACGCGCCACGACAGAACTCAAACAGCCTTGCCTCAGGGCGTACTCTGACAGGGTGACTTCTCGCATCCTGTGGATCGCCGTGCTCGCCTCGTTCGTGGCGTTCCTCGACGGCACGATCGTCAACGTCGCCCTGCCCGCGATCGACCGTGAACTCGGCGGCGGGCTCGTCACCCAGCAGTGGGTCGTCGACGGCTACTTCATCACGCTCGGGGCCATCATGCTCGTCGCCGGCTCCATCAGCGACGCCTACGGGCGCAGCCGGGTGATGGTCATCGGCCTCATCGGGTTCGGCATCGCCTCGGTGATCATCACGCTCGCCCCCGACCCGCTCATCCTCATCATCGCACGGATGCTCCAGGGTGCCGCCGGGGCCTTCCTCGTGCCGAGCTCGCTCGCACTCATCAGCGCCCACTTCTCCGGTGCTGCCCGCGCGAAGGCCATCGGCACGTGGACCGCGCTGACCACCGGCGCGATGATCGTCGGCCCGCTCATCGGCGGTGTCCTCGTCGACTTCGCGAGCTGGCGGTTCGCGTTCCTCATCAACGTCGTCCCGATCGCCATCACGCTGTGGCTGCTGCGCAAGGTGCCCGATCCGCCCCACCGCCCGGACGCCCGCATCGACATCCTCGGGGCGATCCTCTCCATCCTCGGACTCGGCGGCCTCGTCTTCGGCCTCATCGAACAGCCCCGGCTGGGGTGGGGCAATCCGCTCATTCCGATCACCCTCCTCGGCGGGGCCGCCCTCTTCCTTTTGTTCCTGCTGCGCCAACGGCGGGTGACCGATCCGATCCTGCCGCTCGATCTCTTCCGAGCCAGGAACTTCTGGGTCGGCAACATCACGACGACGCTCATGTACGGAGCCCTGTCGCTCAACGGCTTCGTCGTCGCCATCTACCTCCAGGAGGAGGCCGGGCTGACGGCCACGGCCGCCGGTCTCGCGAGCCTGCCGACGACGATCATGATGATCCTCTTCAGCTCCACGAGCGGCCGCCTGGCCGGACGCTTCGGTCCGCGCCTGTTCATGGCGCTCGGTCCGATCCTCATGGGCGTCGGGTCGCTCATGCTGCTCCTCGTCCGCGAGGACTTCAACTACTGGTGGCAGGTGCTGCCGGCGATGATCGTCTTCGGCCTCGGACTCGCCGCCACCGTCTCCCCGCTGACCTCGACAGTCCTCGGGGCGATCCCGGAGGAGCGCAGCGGCATCGCCAGTGCCGTGAACAATGCGATCTCGCGCGTGGCCGGCCTCATCACCATCGCCATCGTCGGCGTCATCGTCGGCGGGGCCATCGATCTCACCGGCTTCCACCGCGCGGCCGTCTTCGTGGCGGTCCTCCTCATCGCCGGCGGGCTCGTGTCCCTGGCCGGCATCCGCAATCCCGAGGTCCCCGCCGAGGACGAAGCGCGGGCCTGAGCACCCGCGCCTGCCCTCACTCCTTCGCGACGAGGGTGAGGACGTCGTAGTTCGCGACGGGCTCGTTGTCCTGGTTGACGACCTCGGCGTCCCAGCGGACCTCACCGTATTCGTCGGTCTCGCGCGGGGTGATGCGCTTGGCCGTGAGCGTCACCTTGAGCTTGTCACCTGGGGAGACGGGGGTGACGAAGCGCAGGCCCTCGAGTCCGTAGTTCGCGAGCACCGGGCCGGGATCCGGCTGGACGAAGAGGCCGGCGGCGAAGGAGACGATGAGGTAGCCGTGGGCGACGCGACCCGGGAAGAACGGGTTGGCCGCTGCGGCCTCCTCGTCGGTGTGCGCGTAGAAGGTGTCCCCGGTGAACTCCGCGAAGTGCGCGATGTCCTCGAGCGTGACCTCCCGCCACTCCGATTCGAGGGCGTCGCCGATGCGCAGGTCCGCCAGCGACTTCGTGAACGGATGGTCGCCGAGGCGGCGCTCCGCTCCCGTCACCCACTCCCCGCCGATCGCGGTGAGCATGTCCGGGGAGGCCTGGACGGCGGTGCGCTGCATGAAGTGCGTGACGCCGCGCAGACCGCCCATCTCCTCGCCGCCGCCGGCGCGGCCGGGCCCGCCGTGGACGAGGGTGGGCAGCGGGGACCCGTGTCCCGTCGACTCCTCGGCGTCATCGCGGTCGAGGACGAGGATGCGACCATGCCACGGCGCGACGGCGCGCACGAACTCCGCGGCGAACGCGGGATCGTGGGTGACGACCGAACCGACGAGGGACCCGCGCCCGCGCGCGGCGAGGTCGACCGCCTCGGCGAGGGTCGAGTACGTGATGAGCGTCGTCACCGGACCGAAGGCCTCGATGTCGTGGACGGCGTCGACCCAGGAGTCGTCGGCCTGGAGGACGGTCGGGGCGATGAACGATCCGCCGAGCTCGGCGGCGAGGGCATCGGAGGCCTCGCGGCCGCCGGTGAGGAGGTGGGCGCCGCCGGCGACGATCTCATCGACGGCGTCGAGGACGTCACCGCGCTGCTTGTCGGAGATGACGGGGCCGAGCTTCGTCGACCTCTCCCGCGGATCGCCCGCGGTGACGGTGGCGAGCTTCGCCGTCAGGGCCTCCCCGACCGCCTCGGCGTGCTCGGCGGGAACGAAGGTGCGGCGGATCGCGGTGCACTTCTGCCCGGCCTTGACGGTCATCTCGGCGACGACGCCGTCGACGAAGAGATCGAACTCCGGGGTGCCGGGAGCGGCATCGGGACCGAGCAGGGAGAAGTTGAGCGAGTCCGCCTCGGCGAAGAAGCGGGTGCCGCGCTCGGTGACGCAGTTCAGCGACGCGAGGCGACGGGCGGTGCCGGCCGAGCCGGTGAACGCGATCGTGTCCTGTTCGGCGAGCTCGTCGAAGAGCGGGGAGATGTCGCCGGTGACGAGCTGAACCGCCCCTTCGGGCAGGAGTCCGGAGGCGATGATGTCGGCGACGACGGCGCGGGTGAGGTGCGCGGAATCGGTCGCGGGTTTGACGACGACGGGGACACCTGCGACGAACATCGGGGCGAACTTCTCGAGCATGCCCCACACGGGGAAGTTGAACGCGTTGATCTGCAGCGCCAGGCCCTGACGGGAGGTGAGGATGTGGCGGCCGACGAAGGTGCCGTTCTTCGACAGGCGCTCGACATCGCCGTCGAGGAGGACCGTCGTGTTCGGCATCTGACGGCGTGCGACGCCCGAGTAGGTGAAGAGCGTGCCGATGCCGCCCTCGATGTCGACGAACGCGTCGCGCTTCGTCGTGCCCGTGGTGAACGAGATCTCGTGGTAGTCCTTCGCGCGCTCCATGAGGTATGCGCCGAGCTGCTTGAGGATGACGCCGCGCTGGTGGAACGTCAGCTTCTGCAGGGCGGGGAGGCCGACGAGGCGCGCATGGTCGGCGACGGCGGTGAAGTCGATGCCGTCGGAGGACACGCGGTGGAGCAGCTGCCCGTTCGTCGCATCGCGGACATCGCGCGCCCCGGCGTCGTCGGCCGGGGTGTGCCAGGTGCCGGCGGCAAAGGAGCTCAGGGTCTCGGTCATGGGGTCTCCCGCATTCTCGACGCTCGGGGCCGCTCGTGCCCCGTCGCCGCTGTCGACTGTTCAGCGCCCGGATCCGCACCCGAACGCGGCCCGGACGTGATGGTTTCCGAACCTGGCCCGGAATGTGTGTCCGAGCTCACCGATCAGTCCATATACTAACCAATCGGTCGGTAATTGTCATCGGGGTTAACGCGGGTGGTGCGGGTCACCTCGGTGGACTATGATCATCCGTATTAACTGACCAAACAGTCACCAAAGGTCGCCTCCTCGCCGCTCACCGGAGACCGGCAGGGACCCTGCGACCTGCGGGCCCCGGATTTCAACGGAGAGATCACCCATGTCCACCACGACACCATCGGCGACGCCGATCACCCGCGAGGAGCGCAAAGTCCTCGCCGGCACCCTCGTCGGCACCACCATCGAGTGGTACGACTTCTTCATCTACGCGCAGGCCGCGGGCCTCATCCTCTCGGTGCAGTACTTCGGTCCGCTCGCCGCCGACAATCCGGCGCTCGGCCAGATCATGGCGTGGGCGTCCCTGGGGATCTCGTTCCTCTTCCGCCCGCTCGGCGCGATCATCGCCGGCCACCTCGGTGACCGGATCGGACGCAAGCGGATGCTCGTCCTCACACTCATCCTCATGGGCGCGGCGACCTCGCTCATCGGTCTGCTGCCGACGTACGCGGCGATCGGCGTCGCCGCCCCCATCCTGCTCACCCTCCTGCGGATCCTCCAGGGATTCTCCGCCGGCGGCGAATGGGGCGGGGCGGCGCTGCTCTCCGTCGAGCACGCCCCCGATGCCAAGCGCGGCATCTTCGGGGCCTACCCGCAGATCGGCGTGCCCGTGGGCATGATCCTCGCGACCGGCGTCATCTGGATCCTCACCACGGTCCTCACGCCCGAGCAGTTCGCGAGCTTCGGCTGGCGGATCCCGTTCCTCTTCTCCGTCGTCCTCGTCCTCGTCGGCTACTACATCCGCAAACAGGTCGAGGAGAGCCCCGTCTTCGCCGAACTCGCCGAGCGCCGCGCCGAATCCTCGGCCCCGCTGGGCACCCTGTTCAGGAAGAACACGAAGGAGGTCGTGCTCTCGGCGATCATCTTCATCGGCAACAACGCCGTGGGCTACATGATCATCGCGTTCTTCGCCGCCTACGCCTCACGCCCCATCGCCGAGGGCGGCACCGTCGGCCTCGACCGCGCGCCGGTGCTGCTGGCGACGACGCTCGCGAGCTTCGGCTGGCTGATCTTCACGATGTGGGGCGGGGCGCTGTCGGACCGGCTCGGGCGCGTGCGCACCTTCCAGATCGGCTACATCCTCCTCATCCTCTGGCTCATCCCGACGTTCCTCATGATCGACGCTGCGAACATCTGGATGTACGGCATCGGCATCTTCGTCCTCACCGTCGGCATGGGTCTGAGCTACGGCCCGATGTCGGCGATGTACGCGGAGATGTTCCCGCCCCAGGTGAGGTACTCGGGCGTGTCGATCGGCTACGCGCTCGGCGCGATCCTCGGCGGCGCGTTCGCCCCGACCATCGCAGAGACCCTGCTCGCGCGGACCGGCAACTCCCTGTCGATCGCGATCTACCTCACCATCGTCTGCGTCATCTCGCTCATCGGCGTCAGCCTCGTCAAGGAGACGAAGGGCACCCCGCTGCGCGTGCCCAAGCACCACTGACGCGGGATCGTCCACAGCGGGATCCTCGCCCACAGCGTGATCTGCGCCGAGGCGGCCGACCGTAGCCGTGCCACCTCAGCACCCGGCCCGATCCGCGATTCGATCCCGTGCGTCTAGGGTGGAGAGACACGTCAGTGACGATCACCGAGGAGGCGCCCATGACCGAGCCCACCCGCACCCGGCTCGACTATCCCGACATCGAAGCGGCCGCCGAGCGGATCACCGGTCGCGTGCGCGCGGTGTCCGTGGCCGCCGCGCAGCACGGCCGTCGCCCCGAGGCCGAGACCGACACCGGGGGCGACGTGGGTGGCGCTGCCGACCGCCGACCCCGCGGCCGCCGGGCTCTACTTCGCGCTCGAGTTCATGCAGTACACGGGGACCTTCAAGGCCCGCGGTGCGCAGAACTTCATCCGTGCCCACCTCGACGATGGCTCGTTCCCCGCCGCCGGGGTGACGATCGCCTCCGGTGGGAACGCCGGCCTCGCGTGCGCGTGGGCCGCCCGGGAGGCCGGGGTGCGGGCGACCGTCTTCGTGCCCGAGACCGCCCCGGCCGTCAAGGTCGACCGGCTGCGGTCCTACGGCGCCGATGTCCGGCTCGTCGGATCGGAGTACGCCGAGGCGGCCGCGGCCTGCGCGGAGTTCGCTGAGTCGTCGGGAGCGCTGGCGTCCCATGCGTACGACGATCCGCTCATCGCCGCGGGCGCCGGCACGGTGTTCACGGAGATCCTCGCCCAGGTGCCCGATCTCGACACCGTCGTCGTCTCGGTCGGCGGGGGCGGACTCTTCGCCGGGGTCGCGACGGCGGCGACGTTCCACGGGGTGCGCACGGTTGCGGTCGAACCGCAGGGGTCGCGCGCCTTCAATGCCGCGCTCGAGGCCGGTGCTCCCGTCGACGTCACCGTCGATTCCGTCGCCGCCGATTCCCTCGGCGCACGGTGCGCGACGCCGCTCGCACTCGCGGCGGCGCAGACCGACCTCGTCACCTCGGTGCTCGTCAGCGATCCGGACATCATCGCGGCCCGCCGTCATCTGTGGGCCGAGCACCGACTCGTCGTCGAGCACGCGGCGGCGACCGCGCTCGCCGGGGTCCACAGCTCGGGCGGGTACACGCCGGAACCCGGCGAGAAGGTCGCGGTCGTCCTCTGCGGAGCGAACACCGGCCTCGGCGATCTCACCTAGGGTCGAAGACCCGCGCCCGACGCAGATAACCGGCGAGGTCATCGGTGAGGTCGAGGGCGTCGAGTTCGGCGTTGGTGAACCAGCGGGCGTCGGCGGCGTCGTCACCGGCCTGAAGAACGCCGCCGATGACGGTGGCCGCGAAGTCGTGGACGTCGTATTCGCGGCCGTCTGCCGCGGGGATCGTCAGCGACCAGAGCTCGCGGTCGACGCGCACGTCGAGACCGGTCTCTTCGCGCGCTTCCCGGGCGGCCGCCTCGGCGAAGGTCTCCCCGGCCTCGCACTTGCCGCCGGGCACCGACCATTTTCCGCGGCCGGGATCCCGGCCGCGCTGGACGAGCAGCACACGAGCATGCTCGTCGACGATGACGACGCTGGCCGCGCGAATGGTCTCCACGGGTGCCGGGGTGCGGCTACTGCCGGTCCTTCGCGCGGAATGCGCCCTTGAGGAAGGCGTAGACGACGGTCGCGACCGCGACGACGATGAGGGCTTTGACGAGGAACCAGGCGATCGAGAACACGGCATTGACGAGCCACCAGGCAATGATGATCGCGAGAACCGCGCCGACGACGCTCCAGACTGTGCTCATCTTCATGAGTCCAGCCTAGGTCGCCGCGGCAGCCGGCCGCAATGCGCTGCGGGGTGACCCGCCCCGAGGTGACCCACCCCGGGGCGGACGTCAGTCACTCCTCTGCCGGCAGCCCCTCCTTGCGGCGCTCATCCTGCGAACCCGAGTCGTCGACGTCGCCGTCCGTCTCGGCGAAGACCTCGTCGCGCAGATCCTGGCGGTGCTGCTCCTGCTCGAAGCGCTCTTCGCGGAGTTCGTCGTTGTTCTTGTGGTGTCCCATGGCGTCCTCACTTCCCTTGCGTGTCGGGCTGAGCATGCCCGTGCCCACAGTCTGCCCGTCCGCGGCCGGCTTGGCCAGACCCCTTGTCGGATCGCCGCGGGTCGTGCCGAGAGGTGAGCCGCGTCGTCAGGCAGGGAGCGTCGTCACACTCGCGCCCGCACCGTTCGCGCCGACCAGCGTCCGTCGGCGTGCCCGACCGCGATCGGGTGCTCGAACGCCGTCGAGACCGCCTCGGTGGTGAGCACCGCGTCGATCGGTCCAGCGGCCGTGAGCCTGCCGCGGGAGATGAGCACGGCGTGCGAGGTCGTCTCGGGGATCTCCTCAAGATGATGGGTGACGAGCAGCGTGGTGAGCTCCGGCGAGGTCACCGACAGGGCATCGATCGTCTCGAGCAGCTGCTCGCGGGCGGCGACATCGAGTCCGGTGGTCGGCTCGTCGAAGAGGAGGAGCTCGGGGTCGGCGATGAGCGCCCGGGCGACGAGAGCGCGACCCCGCTCCCCCTGGGACAGCACCTGCCACCCGGCGTCGGCACGGGAGGTCAGCCCCACCTCGGCGAGCATCGCAGCGGCGCGCGCGAGGTCGGAGGCGGTCGGCTCCCAGCGCAGAGGTCGCTCGATCGTCCCGGTCAGACCGGTGAGGACGACGTCGCGGACGGGCAGGTTCGACCGCAGCGGATGGCGCGGATTGACGTGGCCGATGTGCCGGCGCAGGGCCGCGAGCTCGACCCGGCCCATCCGCTGCCCGAGGACGTCGACGGTCCCCGAGGTCGGGAACACCTGGGCGCCGGCGAACGAGAGGATCGTCGACTTCCCTGCCCCGTTCGGCCCGAGCAGCACCCAGTGCTCGCCGCGCTCGATCCGCAGGTCGATGCCGTGGAGGATCTTCGTCGCCCCGCGCCGGAACGTCACTGCGCGCAGATCGAGGACTGCTTCGGCCACGGCGCCGCCTTTCATCGTCCGGTCACGGTCGGTTCGAGTCTAGGACCGACGATCGCCGAGGCGTCGACCGTTTCCGCGATCGTGTTCCGCATCGTGGATGGAAGGCTCGGCGGGCGGCACCGACCCCTGCACGACTTCACGGTCCGGGGAGATACCCGGCCCGCATCGCCTCGAGCACCGCGCGCGTCCGATCCTGCGTGCCGAGCTTCGCGAACGCGCGCACGAGATGGGTCTTCACCGTCGCCTCGGTGATGTGGAGGCGCCTGCCGATCTCGGCATTGCTCAATCCCTCGCCGACCCCGCCGAGGACCTCGATCTCCCGCGGTGACAGCGCCGGCCGGACGGCGCGCGCAGATGGTTCATCAGGGTCGTCGCCATCCGCGGCGCGAGCACCGTCTCCCCGCGCGCGGCAGCCCGCACCGCACGCACGATCTGGTCGGCACCGCTGTCCTTGAGGAGATAGCCGACCGCACCGGCCTCGACCGCGCGGACGATGTCGGCGTCCTCGTCGTACGTGGTGAGGACGACGACCTTCGTCGCCGGATGCGCCGAGGTGATCGCCGCGGTCGCCGCGGCCCCGTCGAGGCGGGGCATCCGCAGATCCATGAGCACGACGTCGGGGCTCAGGCGCGCCACCGCGGCGAGGCATTCCTGCCCGTCACCCGCCTCGGCGACGACGTCGATGCCGTCCTTCGCGGCCAGCAGCGCGACGAGGCCGCTGCGCACGACCGGATGATCGTCGGCGAGGATCACTCGCACATCAGGCATGTCCGTCCTCACTTCCGGTGCGCGCGACCGTGATGTCGAGGCGGGTGCCCTGCCCGGGCCGGGAGGCGATGGCGAGGTCCGCGCCGATCTCGGCGGCGCGCTGCCGCATCGAGGGCAGTCCGAAGTGGCCGTGTCCGTCGGTCGCGCCCCGGTCGGCGGCGGGATCGAAGCCGATGCCGTCGTCGCTGACGCTCAGGCGCGCTGTGTCCTCATCAGCGGTGAAGGTCACCGTCACCGAGGCGGCCTCGGCGTGCTTGAGGACGTTCGCCAGTGCCTCCTGGAGGCCGCGGAGGACCATGATCTTCTCATTGACGTCGAGTCCGGTCGCGGACTGGTCGATGACGGCCCGCACCTCCATCCGGCCGGGGCTCACCGTCTGCGCTCGGGCACATGTGCGCTCGAGCGCCCCGAGGAACGCGGAGTCGTCCCACCGCTGCTGGCCGGACTGGACGAGCGCTCGGGCCTCGCCGAGGTTGTCGTGGGCGACCCGACGGATCGCGCGCAGGGTTGCCTCCGCCTCGGCGGGCCGGCGCACCTGGTCGAGTCCGGCTTCGGAGAGGAGGACGATCGAGGTGAAGCCCTGCGCGAGGGTGTCGTGGATGTCGCGGGCGACCCTCTCCCGCTCCGCCGCCGCCCCGGCGAGGTGATGGGCGCGGGCGAGCTCGTCCTGGGTGCGCCGCAGCGTCCGCAGCAGCTCGGCACGGTCCTCGCTCTGCCTGATGATCCGATCGATCCACAGCCCCATGGCGAAGCTCGCCGCGCACGGGACCACCACTTGGAGGAAGACATCGACGGGATCGAGACCTCCGGTGCGGATGCCGATCCCCGCGGTGAGTCCCGCGGCGAGGACGATGAAGGCGATGACCACTTCGCGCAGTCCGCCGGAGAACATCCAGATGTGGCCGAGGGCGAAGAAGTACATGAAGGCGCCGTAGGGAGTCAGCATCGTGGCGACGACGAAGCAGACGATGACGATGAGGACATAGGCGCGCCCGCGGTTCGGCGGCGGCCAGTCGGGAATGACGAGCACCGAGTAGGCGACGACGATGACGGCCAAGGGGGCGAGCGCCAGCAGCGCCTCAGGCCAGGGGATGACGACGGCGTAGAAGACCGCGGTGCCCGCGAAGCAGAGATAGAACGCCAGGTGCCACCAGCGCGCAGAGGTCTCGACGACCGAGGCACCGCCCACGGCGTGCAGGTCGGCCCGCGCCGGGAGATCCTCTGCGCTGTCCATACCACTGAGCTTATGAGCCATTCTGCTTCCATTTGAAGGTTTTCATCGCGAGGATCAGTCCGAGCACGAACCACGCGGCGATGATGCCGACGCCCAGCCACGGGTCGGCGGTCTTCATCTCCGGGGCGTCGAACGCCCACTCGGGCAGGAACGCGTATTGGAGTCCCACGGCCGTCCATCGCAGCGGGAAGACCGCGGAGATGCCGAGCAGCCAGTCCGGCAGGAGGCTCGGCAGCATGTAGACGCCGGAGATGAATGAGAGCACCATCGTCGGGACGACGGCGAGGGTGGCACCGGCCTGCTCGGTTCTTGCGACCGAGGCGAGAGCGATCCCGAGCACGGCCCCGGCCGCCGTCGACAGCAGCATGACGCCGACGATGACGGCCCAGCGCAGCGGGTCCGTCGGCAGTGACGCATCGAAGACGAGCGTGGCGACGAGCAGGAGGAGGATGCTCTGGATGATGACGAGGATGAGGGTCATGCCGATCTTGCCGAGGAAGTAGCTGACCTCCGGCAGCGGGGTGGCCGAGAGCCGGCGGATGGTGCCGTTGAAGCGGTCGACGGCGACGTAGCCCGTGAGGTTCTGGAAGCCGCTGAGCGCGGCGCCGACGGCGAGGAGTCCGGGCAGGTAGGTCTGGGCCACGGACAGAGTCTGTCCGTCGGGGCCGGGCAGCGGCGGCATATCGTCGAAGATCGCGCCGAAGAGGAGCATGAGCAGGGCGGGGAAGAAGAGGACGAGGAAGAGGGAGAGATAGTCCTGAGCGAGGACGGCGATCTCGATCTTCGTCCGCTGCCAGCCGAGCGCGAACACCGGCGGACGCCACTGGGGACTGATCGTGGTCGCGGACGGTCGGTCGACCTCGGCGGTGTGCTGTCCGTTCATCGTCGGCTCCTTGCCTCGGTGGTCTCGGGTGATCGTTTGGGAAATGCCGCCGAGGCGGTGCCGGCAGTGCCGCTCGCAGGGCTGTCGACAGCGTCAGCAGCACCGTCGTCGGCGCCGCCGATGAGCTCGACGTAGACGTCTTCGAGGCTCGGCCGCACCACCCGCAGACCGGGGATCTCCGCCGTGTTCGGCGAGGTCAGCGACGCGACGAGAGCCGTCGGGGTCGCTGTGCGCTCGACGCGGTCGACGCCGGTCTCGTCGACCCAGTGCACGCGGGGCACTCGGGCGAGCGGTCCGCCGATGTCGTCAGGGGCACCCTCATCGATGAGCACTCCGTGGTTGATGATGCCGATGCGGTCGGCGAGCGCCTCCGCCTCGTCGAGGTAGTGCGTCGTGAGCACGATCGTCGTGCCGTCGCCGTGGAGTCTGCGGATGAGGTCCCAGAACTGCCGTCTCGAGACCGGATCGAATCCGGTCGTCGGCTCGTCGAGGAAGAGGATCTCCGGGCGACCGACGAGCCCCAGAGCGACGTCGAGGCGGCGGCGCTGCCCACCGGAGAGGCGGGTGACCTTGTCGTTCGCCTTCTCGGTCAGGCCGACGGCGGCGATGAGCTCGTCGACATCGGCCGGGTGCGGGTAGATGTGCGCGAGCTGGCCCATGGTCTGGGCCACGGTGAAGTGGGAGCCGTCGGTGGCCTCCTGGAGGACGACGCCGATGCGGGATCGGAACGCGGCGGGCGCGTCGTAGGGGACGAATCCGAGGACGGAGATCTCCCCGGAGGTCGGCTTCAGGGCCCCGTCGAGCATGTCGACCGTCGTCGACTTCCCTGCCCCATTGGGTCCGAGGAGGCAGTAGCACTCGCCGACGCCGATCGTGAGGTCGATCCCGTCGACGGCGTTGAACGGGTCCTGCTTGGGTCTCCGGTAGGTCCGGACGAGGTCTCGGGCGGTGATTGCGTGAGCCATGGTTCCATCCTCGGCGCACCGGGATCCGTCCGAAACGCCCGAGCAGTGGACGACCGCTGTCCCCCGATCGGTGGACACAAGCGTTCAGGACCGCGCCGAGGCGGCTCGCCCTCCCGCTGTCAGTGCAGGTGAACCAGCCAGTGCAGGTGAGACGCTCAGTGCAGGTGGGGCCGGTAGATGAGCTCCTGGGTGCGTCCGTCGAGGGTGCGGCAGTAGAGGAGTTCGAGGTCGAAGTCCTCGGCGCCGTCGAAGATCGGTTCGGTTCCGGTGCGGCCGGTCAGGGCGGGGAAGATCGTCACCTGCAGGCGGTCGACGAGGCCGGCGTCCATGAGTGCGCGGTTCATCGCGAGACTGCCGTGGGAGCGCAGCGGCACATCGGAGCTCTCCTTGAGCCGGGTGACGACCTCGACGGCATCGCCGCGCACCAATGTCGCGTCGGGCCAGTCGAGCGGTTCGCTCAGCGTGTTCGAGATGACCGTGGTCGGGAGGTTGCGCATCTCGGTCACCCACGGGTCGAAGACCTCGGAGTCCTCGCCGGCCGCGGCGATCATCGCGGCGAACGCCCGGTACGTGTTCGCCCCGAGGACGAGCCGCTGGTCACCGGAGTACTCGCCGAGGCGCTCCTCGAGGAGTTCGGGACCCTGCTTGCCCCAGTAGCCGCCCCAGTCGGATTCCTCGGAGACGGTGGCGCGCGAGTTGAGGCTGCTGAACACGTCGAACGTGTAGGTGGCGGTCATGGCGGTCCTCCCAATGCAGCGGTGCATGTGGTTGTCGAGTGGTTCGAGACTAGCCCCCGATCCGCCTCGGCGATAGGGGTGCGGGGCAGGACGGCGAGCAGTGTCCGCTCTGCCGTCGCCGAGGTTCCACATCATGGATCTTCCGTGGTGGGGCCGCCTCGGCGCGCGATAATCGGATCATGGTCACTGGCGTGGATCCCGAGGACATCGGTCGGATGAAGATGCGGGGGAAGATCCTGCGCCGGTCCGCCTCGTTCAACGTCGCCCACGCCGTCGACGACCTCGAGCCGGGCACCGGGGCGCAGAGCATCCAGCGGGCGCTGTCGCTCCTGGGGCTCGTCGGTCTGCTGGCCAGCGACGGGAAGAACGGGGCGAGCCTGTCGGAGATCGCCTCGATCAGCGGCCGGCCGAAGGCGAGCGTCCACCGGATGCTCCAGGCGCTCATCGCGATGGGCTATGTCGAGCGCCTCGATGAGGGCGGGTACCGCCTCGGCGTGCAGTCGCAGATCCTCGGGCAGCTCGCGCAGAAGTCCGTCGACCCCCTCGTCATCGAGTCCGAATCGAGTCTGCTCCGGCTCGCCGAGATCACCCAGGACACCGCGTTCCTCACCCTGCGCACCGGCAGCTATTCGATCTGCGCGCGGCGCGAGGAGGGCTTCGGGGAGATCTTCAACAACGCCCTCGCCGTCGGCGACCGGCATCCGCTGGGCATCGGAGCCGGCAGTCTCGCGATCATGGCGGAGCTTCCCGGCGCCGAGGTGGACGCCCTGTTCGCGGCGAACGAGCAGATCCTCGCGCAGCGGTATCCGAAGGTCCGCATCGACCAGCTCCGCGACATCATCGACCAGGCCCGCATCGACGGCTTCGTCCACAACCCCGGACTGTTCGCGCAGGGGTCGTGGGCCGTGGGAGTCGCGCTCAAGGTCCGCGGGGAGCGCCCGCGCGCTGCTCTGTCGATCGCCTCGATCGCCGATCGCGTCACCGGTCAGCGGGTCGAGCACCTCGTCGCCCTGCTCCGTCGGGAGGCGAAGATCATCGCCGAGGCGCTCGCCGCCGACGCGGAGCCGGGGAGCTCGTCCTCGTCTGCCGAGACGGACAGTTAGCGCCGAGACGGACAGTCAGAAGTGTCGGTCTCGGCGCTGAGTGGCGGTCTCAGTGCGGACTTCAGAGCAGGGCGAGGTCCTTGAGCTTGGTCTCGACCTCGGGGTTGGTCGGCTCGACCTGGTGGGAACCGTCCGGGTAGACGACGACCGGGATGTTCGTCCGGCCCGAGATCGCCTTCGCATCGTCGGCCCGCTCCGGTTCGGCGACGAGATCGATGTAGTCGAAGTCGATGCCGAGTTCGGTCAGCTGCTTCTTCGTGCGCCGGCAGTCGCCGCACCATTCCGCTCCGTACATCGTGATGGTGTTCTCAGCCATGCTCAACCTTTCGTGTGAGGCGCTCCCGCCGGAGTCGACCGGCGCATTCATGCGAACCGCAGCCGCGGCCAGACTATTCCGCCCGCCGGGCTTGAGCGCCGCAGTCGCCTGCGACCCCGCCCCTACCGGAGGACGACGGTGCGCTTCCCGTTGAGGAACACCCGGCCCTCGCAGTGCCAGCGCACCGCGTTCGACAGTGCCTTGCATTCGGTGTCGCGGCCGGCGGCGACGAGATCCTGCGGACCGAAGGCGTGGTCGACCTCGGTGACGGCCTGGGCGATGATCGGCCCCTCATCCAGCTCGCTGTTGACGAAGTGGGCGGTCGCGCCCACGGTCTTCACTCCCCGCTCGTACGCCTGGTGGTAGGGCTTCGCCCCCTTGAACGAGGGGAGGAACGAGTGGTGGATGTTGATCGCCCGCCCCGTGAGCTCACGGGCCAGATCGTCGGAGAGGACCTGCATGTACCGGGCGAGGACGACGAGGTCGATCTCGAACCGGTCGACGAGGTCGAGCAGCTTGGCCTCGGCCTCCGGTTTCGTCTCCGCGGTCACCGGGATCCGGAAGAACGGCACGTGATGCCATTCGACGAGCTCCCGATGGTCAGGATGGTTCGACACGACCGCGGCGATCTCGACGGGCAGCTCCCCGATCCGGGCGCGGAAGAGGAGATCGTTGAGGCAGTGCTCGAACTTCGAGACCATGATGAGGACTCGGCGCTTCTCCCCCTTCGGCCAGAGGTTCCACGAGGCATCGAGGTCCCCGGCGACCGCCTCGATCTCACTGCGCAGGTCCTCGAGCGCCTCAGTCTCGAGCTCGAACTCGACGCGGAGGAAGAACCGCCTGCTCAGCGCGTCGTCGAACTGCTTGAGCTCCCTGATGTCACCGCCGTGTTCGAGCAGCGCCCCGGTGAGTGAGTGGACGATTCCCCGACGCTCATCGCATTCGAGGGAGAGGACGTATTCCGGCATGCTCAGCCCTTCCGATCGTGGTTCGCGGCCCCGGTGACCCCAGCGGCCCCAGACGCTCCGGAAGCCCCGGAGCCCCCGGTGAACTCGGCCATCCCGTCGAGCAGCCACCGCACCATGAAGTCGGCGAAGCTCGAGCGCGGCAGCACGCGGAACTCCTCCTCCCCCGACCGGTGGAGGAGGACGGGCACCGGCCCGAGCTGCGTGACGATCGCCGTCCCGACAGGAAACGCCCGCGGGTGGAGGTCGGCGCGGCAGCTCTTCTCGAGCACGGTCCGGGCCCGTGGCCCCGTGAGCTCGAGGATCGTCCGGTTCGCCGAGAGCTCGACGACCTGCCCGGGCAGTCCCTCGAGCGCGGCCTCGGCGGCGTCGGTCTCCCCCGGGCGCTGCGTGGCCGCGACGTCGACGGTGAGGAATTCGTCGGGGCTCAGCCACAGCGTGTGCCGCCCGGCCGCCTCCCCGGTCACCTCCCCGACGGCCTCAGGCAGAGTGATCCCCAGCGCGGATCCGATCGCCCGCGCCGAGGCGGTCCCCGGCACTGCGCGCACGCCGATCTGGACGGCGAAAGGACGTTCCCGCAGCCCCACCTCGGCGGTGCTCGCCTCAGCCATCGCCTCGGCGAGGTGGGCGGCCGGGGACACCCGCAGGTCATCGAGGACGGTGTCGGTGGTCTCAGCCATCGCGCCGGTCTCCTTCCGGATCGTAGAACACAGGTGAGGTGATCTCGACGTCGATGACCGTGTCACCGAGCGGTGACCGGACGATCTCGCCGAGGCGGTTGCGACCGTTCTCCACGAGCGCGAGCCCGAACGGCCTGTCCAGGGTCGGGGACAGATATGACGAGGTGACGTGCCCGATCATCGGCACCGGGCCGTCCTCAGGGGTGATCGGGGTGTCCGCGGCGACGAGCTGCGCGCCCTCGATCAGCCGGGTCTCTCCGTCGACGGGGAGCACCCCGACGAGGTGCTTGCGGTCCTCCCGCGCGGTGTCGACGCGGGTGTACGAGCGTTTGCCGATGAAGTCCTTGACCTTCGAGACGATCCACTCCATCCCCGCATCGGCCGGGGTGACGGTCCCGTCGGTGTCCTGCCCGACGATGATGAACCCCTTCTCCGCGCGCAGCACGTGCATCGTCTCCGTGCCGTACGGGGTGATGTCGAACTCGGCTCCCGCCTCGGCGACCATCTCCCACACGGCCAGCCCGTAGAAGGCTTCGACGTTGATCTCGAACGCGAGCTCACCGGAGAACGAGATCCGGCAGATCCGCGCCGGGATCCCGTTCGCCAGCGTCGTGTGCCGGAACTCCATGAAGCCGAACGCCTCATTGGACACGTCGAGGTCGGGGGCGACCTGGGCGATGACCTCCCGCGACTTCGGTCCGGCGACGGCGACGGTCGCCCATTCCTCCGTCACCGAGGTGAAGACGACGTCGAGCTCGGGCCATTCCGTCTGGTGCCATTCCTCAAGCCAGTCGAGGACCTTCGCCGCCCCGCCGGTCGTCGTCGTCATGTAGTACCGGTCCTCGGCCACGCGCAGGGTCACCCCGTCGTCGAAGATCATCCCGTCCGGGGTGCACATGAGCCCATAGCGGGCCTTGCCGACCCCGAGCTTGGCGAACCCGTTCGTGTAGATCCGCCCGAGGAACCTCCCGGCATCGGTGCCGCGGATCTCGATCTTGCCGAGCGTCGACGCGTCCTGGAACCCGACGGACTCCCGCACCGCCCGGCATTCGCGCAGCACCGCGGCGTCCATGTCCTCCCCCGGCTGCGGGTAATACCACGGCCGCTTCCACTGCCCGACGTCCTCGAACTCCGCCCCGTGGGCGACATGCCACGGATGGATCGACGTGACCCGAGCGGGATCGAAGAGCTCCCCCTTGCGCCGCCCGGCCAGCGCCGCGAACGCGACCGGGGTGAAGGGGGCGCGGAACGTCGTGTGGCCGACCTCGCCGAGGTTGTCCTCCCCGAGCACCGAGGCGATCGTTCCGATCGTGTTGACCGCCGAGGTCTTGCCCTGGTCGTTGGCCGTCGAGATCGACGTGTACCGCTTGATGTGCTCGACCGAGCGCATGCCGGCGTTCATCGCCCGGAGGATGTCGGCGACGCTCTGGTCGCGCTGGAAATCGACGAAGTGCGTGGTCAGCGCGCCGGGATCGTCCTCGGCCGAGGTGACCGCCCACAGGGGTCGATGAGGTGCGGGGGCCGTGTCGGGCGTGTCGGGGCGCGGGATGGTCAGCTCGGCGTCGAAGCCGGCGGCCGCCGCGGCGGCGTGGCCTGCCTCCGCGCCCTGCCGCAGCGCCGAGGCGAGCGCATAGTCCCCGGTCATCGCCCCGACCGTGGCCTGGTCGCGGACGGGGGCGGTGGGCACGAAGGCGGCGATGTCGGCGTCCCAGGCGATAGGGCCGCGCCGCTGACCGTGGAGGTGGATGACCGGCGAGTGGCCGCCGGAGACGGCGAGGAGGTCGACGGCGATGTCCTCGCCGCCGGGTGCGGCGACCGCGTCGTCATCGAGCGCGGAGACGGTGATCCCCGAGATCCGTCCGGCCGGGCCCTCTCCTGCCGTGCCGGTGACCGCGGCGCCGAGGATGAGGCGCACACCGGTGTCGGCGGCGACCTGGGAGGCCCGCGCCGAGGCGGTGGCGCGGGAGTCGATGACGGCGACGACCTCGACTCCGACGGCGGTGAGGTCACCGACGAGGTCGTAGGCGGAGTCGTTCGTCGTCGCGATCGCCACCCGCTGCCCGGCGACGACGCCGTAGCGACCCAGGTAGGTCCGCACGGCGGAGGCGAGCATGATGCCGGGACGGTCGTTGTCGGCGAAGACGATGGGACGTTCGTGCGCTCCGGTGGCGAGGACGACCTGACCGGCACGGATGTGCCACACGCGCTGCCGGGGCCCCGCCTCGGCGCCGGTGCGGTCCTCGAGGGCGACGAAGTAGTTCGAGTCGTAGCTGCCGAAGACGGTCGTGCGGGGAACGTAGGTGAACTCCTCGGCGGCGGTCGCCTCGGCGAGGGTCGAGGTGATCCACTCCGGGGCCGGCACCCCGTCGATGGCCTCGGCGGGAGCGACGAGGAGCGCCCCGCCGGGGACGGGTTCGTCGTCGAGGAGGAGGACGCGGGCCCCTGACTTCGCGGCCTCCCGGGCGGCGGCGAGCCCGGCGGGACCGGCACCGACGACGAGGACGTCGGTGTGGGTGTGCGTGTGCTCGTAGACGGCGTCGTCGCGGCCGGGGTCGAGGATGCCGAGCCCGGAGAGGTAGTCGGCCTCCATGCCCTCGCGGATGAGGACGCGGGTTGCCGGGAGCATCGATTCGGCCACCTCGGCGCTGTCGGGGGCGTGGACGCGGACGAGGGCGTTGGGCTCCTCGACCCCGGCGCCCAGGATTCCCCGCGGCCGGTCGAGATACGTCGAGTTCCCGCAGTCGAGGCGGCCGGCGGCGATGAGGGCACTGGCGATCGTGTCCCCGGCGAACCCGGTGAAGGTCCGGCCGTCGACGCGGAAGGTCAGCGGCCGGGTGCGGTCGATGCCGGTCGCGTGCGGGAGACGCTCGCGCTGCCCGGTCGCTGACGCGCTGGTCGCGGCGTCCGAGCCGGTGCCGGTCGCAGCGTCCGAGCCTGCGGGCGACCCAGCGTGAGAGTCGGTGTGCGTCGAGGTCATCGCTTGAGGCCTCCTTCGAATTCGGCGGGCCGCGGCTGTCCCATCGGGTAGACGGCGGCGAAGTCATAGGTCACGGTGTCGCGGATCGCGTTGAACCACTTCCGGCAGCCGAGGCTGTGGCACCAGCGTTCGGCGAAGAGCCCGCGGTCGTTGTCGCGGTAGAAGAGGTATTCGGCCCATTCGCGGTCGGTGAGCGCGTACGGATCCTCCGGGTAGGGCACGTGCGCCTGACCTCCGTAGGCGAATTCGGATTCGTCGCGGGCCCCGCAGTTCGGGCAGGTGATGAGCAGCATGGCAGTCCCTCTCCCTCAGTGGGCCACGGCGGCGGCGCCGTGTTCGTCGATGAGATGGCCGGTCTCGAACCGGTCGAGTGCGAACGGGGCGTTGAGCGCGTGCGGCTCGTCATTGGCGATGGTGTGGGCGAACGTGAAGCCGCCCCCGGGGTGCCCTTGAACCCGCCGGTCCCCCATCCGCAGTTGACGTAGAGGCCGTCGACTTCCGTCTTCGACACGATCGGGGACGCGTCGAGGGTGACGTCGACGATTCCGCCCCACGTCCGCAGGACATGCGCGCGGGCGAAGATCGGGAAGAGCTCGACGGCGGCGGCGAGCTGCTCCTCGATGATGTGGAAGCCGCCGCGCTGCCCGTAGCCGTTGTACGAGTCGACGCCGGCGCCCATGACGAGTTCGCCCTTGTGGGCCTGGGAGACGTAGACGTGGACGTGGTTGGACATGACGACCGTCGGGTGGACGGGCTCGAAGAGCTCGGAGACGAGCGCCTGCAGCGGGTGGGATTGGATGGGCACGCGGATGCCGGCCATGGCGGCGACCACCGAGGTGTGGCCGGCGACGGCGATCGCGACCTTCTCCGTGGCGATCCGCCCGAGGTTCGTCTCGACGCCGATGACCTGGTCGCCGTCGCGGTAGACGTCGGTGACCTCGCAGTTCTGGATGATGTCGACGCCCATCGCGTCGGCCTTGCGGGCGAACGCCCAGGCGACGTGGTCGTGCTTGGCGATGCCCGCCCGCGGCTGGTACGTCGCCCCCATGACGGGGTAGCGCAGGTCGTCGCCGATGTTGATGATCGGGCAGACCTCCTTGACCTGGCTCGGGTCGAGCCATTCGGCATCGATGCCGTTGAGGACGTTGGCACCGACGCGGCGCTGCGACTCCCGGACGTCGCCGAGCGTGTGGGCGAGGTTGAGCACGCCGCGCTGGGAGAAGAGGAAGTCGTAGTCGAGCTCCTCGGGCAGCTGCTCCCAGAGACGGAGCGAGTGCTCGTAGATCGCCGCGGACTCGTCCCACAGGTAGTTCGAACGGATGATCGTCGTGTTCCGGGCCATGTTGCCCCCGGCCAGCCACCCGCGCTCGAGGATCGCGATGTTCGTCATCCCGTGGTTCTTCGCGAGGTAGTACGCGGTCGCGAGTCCGTGTCCCCCGCCGCCGACGATGACGGCGTCGTAGGAGGCCTTCGGCTCGGGATTGCGCCACAGGAAGTCGGGGTGTTCGGGCAGGTGGTCGGCCATCAGCGTGCTCCGATCGGGGTGAGGTGCGGGTAGAGCGGGTGGTCGGCGGCGAGGCGGGAGACCCGGGCGCCGAGGTCGTCGATCGTCTCCTGGCTCGGTCCGTCTTCGTCGGTGCCGGCGGTGAGGACCTCGGCGATGATGTCGGCCACCTCGGCGAAGGCGGCGGACCCGAAACCGCGGCTGGCGAGCGCAGGCGTGCCGATGCGCAGCCCCGAGGTGACCATGGGCGGACGCGGATCGTTCGGCACGGCGTTGCGGTTGACGGTGATCCCGATCCGCGCGAGGAGATCCTCGGCCTGCGCCCCGTCGAGGACGGAGTCGCGGAGGTCGACGAGGACGAGGTGGACGTCGGTGCCGCCGGTGACGATCGTGATGCCGCGCTCCGCCACGTCATCCTCGCCGAGGCGGCGGGCGAGTTCGGCGGCGCCGGCGAGGGTCCGGCGCTGTTTGTCGGCGAACTCCTCGGTCGCGGCCAGCCCGAAGGCCACGGCCTTGCCGGCGATGACATGTTCGAGCGGTCCGCCCTGCTGACCGGGGAAGACGGCCGAATTCACCTTCTTCGCCACCTCGGCGTCATTGGTCAGGATGATACCGCCGCGGGGACCGCCGAGGGTCTTGTGCGTCGTCGAGGTGACGACGTGGGCGTGCGGCACCGGGGAGGGGTGGAGGCCCGCGGCGACGAGGCCGGCGAAGTGGGCCATGTCGACCATGAGGTAGGCGCCGACCTCGTCGGCGATGCGCCGGAACTCGGCGAAGTCGAGCTGCCGCGAGTACGCCGACCACCCGGCGACGATGAGCTTCGGCTGGTGCTCGCGGGCCAGACGGGCGACCTCGGCCATGTCGACGCGGTGGGTGTCGTCGTCGACGCCGTAGGCGACGATGTCGTAGAGGCGACCGGAGAAGTTGAGCTTCATCCCGTGGGTGAGGTGGCCGCCGTGGGCGAGGTCGAGGCCGAGGACGGTGTCGCCGGGACGGATGAGGGCGTGCATCACCGAGGCGTTGGCCTGGGCACCGGAGTGCGGCTGGACGTTCGCGAAGGCCGCCCCGAAGAGGTCCTTGACCCGGGCGATCGCGAGACGCTCGACCTCGTCGACGAATTCGCAGCCGCCGTAGTAGCGCCGGCCCGGGTAACCCTCGGCGTACTTGTTCGTCAGCACCGAGCCCTGCGCCTCCATGACGGCGGTGGCAGTGTGGTTCTCCGAGGCGATCATCTCCAGGCCCTCGCGCTGACGGCCGAGTTCGGCGTCGATGAAGCCGGCGATCTCCGGGTCGAGCTGCGCGAGCGGAGTGCTCAGCTCCTCGGGGGCGCGACTGGGGAAGTCGGTGGGCAGGGCCGCTGTCGTTCCGGCACCCGGGGGCTGCGGCGTCCCGGACTCGGTCCCAGGCGTTCCAGGCGTCCCGGACTGCGCGTCCGCGGTTCCTGCGAGCTGCTCGGTCATGCGATCTCCCTCGATCGTTAATCGTCAACTAATATATCAGCTGTGTTCCTGTAGTCTAGGCGCAGAATTTCAGCCGTGGCAATGGGTGTGGGAGAACTTTTCCCCGACCTGGCCACCCGGCCTGTCCACCCGCCCGGGCCGCACCGCCCGGGCCGGCTCGACGACGCATGGAGGAGTGGGATGACAACGACGGCGGACACCTCGGCGAGCAGCTCGTCTCTGGCCGACCGCGCGTACGAGGCGCTGCGTCATCGGCTCGTCATGCTCGACATCGCTCCCGGTGACGTCATCAACGAGGCGGCGCTGAGCGCCGAACTCGAGGTCGGGCGCACCCCGATCCGCGAGGCCCTCAAACGCCTCGAGGGGGCCCACCTCGTCGTGTCCTACCCGCGACGCGGGACGTTCGCGGCCAATGTCGACATCACGGACCTCGCGGCGATCACGGAGATGCGCCAGGCGCTCGAGCCCATTGCCGCCACGCGTGCCGCCCGGAACATCACGCCGGAGCTGCGCGAGGAGTTCGCGGCGACGATCGCCGAACTCGGCGAGCTCAGGGCCGGCCTCGACGCACGCACCCTCATCGAACGCGACCTCGAGGTCCACCGCCTCATCTACCGCGCCGTCGACAACATCCACCTCCAGGAGACGCTCGTGCGCCTCGACGACCTCGCCACCCGGATCTGGTGCCTCGTCCTGCCGAAGATCCCCGACCTGCTCGGCCACATCCGCGAGCACATCTCCCTGCTCGAGGGCATCCTCGCCGGCGACGAACTCGCCGTCAGCGCGCTGGCCGGCGAACACGTCCGCGAATTCGAGGCCACCGTCCGCAAGGCCCTCGCATAGAGGCGCTCACATCCCCGGGGTGAGCACTCCCATCGCCCGATCGAGGTCGTCGGCGATGCCCTCGGCGCCGGTGGCGCGCGCCTGCCGCATCGCGACCGTCAGCGCTGCCCCGCATGCTCGGGCGAGCATCTGCGCCCTCACCTCGGCGACTCCGCGGGAGACGAGAACGGCGGAGAGCGCCTCGGCGAGGATGTCGACCTTCGCGACGAATGCCGCGCGCAGGGACGGCGTGGAATCGACGACCTCGTCGAGGGCATAGCTGTCGGTGCGCCGCGCAGGATCGGCGTAGTGGTCGACGACGCCAGTCAGCGACGCGCGCAGCGAGGTCCACGGCTCCTCGTCGGCGGGACGCTCCATGAGCGCGACGACGATCCCCTCGCCCATCGCCGTCCACTTCCCCGCGAGGACGTCCTCCTTCGACGGGAAGTAGCGGAAGAACGTGCGCCGCGACATCCCCGAGGCGGCGGCGAGGTCGTCGACGGTCGTCGCCTCGTAGCCGCGCTCGCGGAACAGTCGGAGGGCGACCGCCATGATGTCCTCCTGGATGAGGAGGCGCTTGCGATCGCGCAGGGAGGGCAGGTCCATTCCAGCATTGTACGCACGGGCCAGTATTGACACTCAGTGTCATTTCTGTCGTAAGGTGTTGTCATCGTCGACGTGAGGACACGCATGGCAAGCGCAGCGCTCTATCAGAATCAGCAGGCGTGGCAGGACCTCCAGGAGTTCCTGCCCGAGCGATTGCGACTCGACGAGACCTCCGCTCCCGACGAGGAGTTCTGGGGGTGGCGGGGGCACTGGATCCATCTTGATCGCTATCGCCGACCCGATGCGAAGGCCCGTGTCATCCTCCACCACGGCGTCGGGACGAACGGTCGCCAGATGTCGCTCATCCTCGGTGCTCCGCTGGCCCGGCAGGGCTATGACGTCGTCGCGCTCGACAATCTCGGCTACGGGATGACGCGGGTCGAGTCCGGGTACACGCCGTCGTATGCCGACTGGGTCGACATGGTCATCGACTTCCTCGCCGCCGAGCAGGCGCGGGACCCGAAGCCCACGGTGCTCTACGGCCTGTCGGCCGGCGGCATGCTCGCCTACCATGTCGCCGCGAAGGCCGCACCGGGTGCTCTGAGGGGCATCGTCGGCATGACATTCCTCGATCAGCGCCATCAGGAGGTCGTCGATTGGACGGCGCGCAGCCTCATCACCGCCCGTCTCGGCATGCCCTGGGTGCGCCTCATGGCGAGGACTCCGCTGAAGAGCATCCGCTACCCGATGCGTCTGGCGTCGAAGATGTCGGCGTTAGCCAACGACCCGGGCGCGATGAAGGTCTTCCTCGCCGATGCGACCTCGGCGGGCAATGCGATGTGGCTGCGCTTCCTCGCCGACTACGCCACGTACGTCCCGGCCGTCGAGCCGGCGGACTTCGATGCGTGCCCCGTCCTCCTCACCCAGCCCGGCGAGGACCGGTGGACCCCGCGGGATCTGTCGACGCCGGTCGTGTCCCGACTCGATCCGGAGCTGTTCTCCGAGGTCATCCTCGACCGCGCAGGTCACTTCCCTCTCGAGGAGCCCGGACTGCAGCAGCTCGAGGAGGCCGTCGTCGAGTTCGTCGAGCGCGTGCGCATCCCCGCCTGACTGCCAGCGCCCTGGAATTCTGCGCCAGGTTCATGGCGCCCCTGGGATTCCGCGCCAGGTTCATGGCGAAATTCGCGTCGAGATCGCCATGGACCTGGCGCACAATCGCAGTGGAGGCGGCGCAGACCGAATTTTCCCGCAGAAACACGAGTGCCCCGAGTGACGTGATCTCACTCGGGGCCCTCTGACATGTGTCCTACCTGCTCGACACCCTGCCGAAGAGGTTCGCGATCGGTGCGAGCACAAGCGGTCTGGCGGCGAACCATGCGCCGACGACGACGGCCACCGCCACGAGGAACCAGATGACGCCCGCCCAGCCCAGGACGTTCGTCCCGGCGAACATGTAGCCGAGGTTCTGCCGCAGTCCGGTCGTGAAGACCAGGAACACGTGGACGGCGATGAAGAACACGAAGAAGATCATCGTCGGGAAGTGGATCGCCCGCGCCAGCGGGGCCGGGTAGATCTTATTCAGCGTCGTCGCGTTCTTCGGCCACCACTCGCTCATGCGCACACCTGTGATCGCGGCCAGGGGGGCGGCGATGAAGACGACGATGAAGTACATGAGCTGCTGGAGCGAGTTGTAGTTGACCCACGCGTCCTCCATCGGCCATTCCAGGGTCATGTACTGCAGCATTGCCGAGAGGGCATTCGGGAAGACCTCCCAGCTGTCGGCACGATGCGCGCCCAGTGGCCGGACACGAAGAGGAGGACGACGAAGACGACGCCGTTGAGCAGCCAGAGAACGTCGAGGCTCGTGTGCAGCCACAGGTTGATGCTGATCTTCTTCCCGCCGTTCTTCGGCGTGTAGAACGCCGGAGGCTTCTGCTGGTGACGCACCTGCAGACCCGTGCGGATGATGAGCACCATGAAGAAGAAGTTGAGGAAGTGCGTCCACCGCGCCCACGCCGGGAAGCCCGGTTCGACGAAGTCGGGCAGGTGGTATTCGCCCGGGTAGCGCTCGAGGAATCCCGGCACACCGGGCAGAGTCGTGACTCCGCGTGCGGCGAGGATGAGGATGCCTGCGGCGACGATGAGCCCACCGAGTCCGAGCGACCCGAGACCGATCCACTGTCCCAGCGACTTCGACCCGATCATGATCGGATCGCGCTTGGCGGGTGCGGCGGAGGCGGGCTTGTCGGAGGCGGGTTTCGCCGAGGTGGTCGACTTCGCGGCCGTGGACCCCCCGGTCGACTTCGCGGCCGTCGAGTCCGCGGTGGACTTCGCCGCTGTTCCCGCCGAGGCGGTCGCTGCGGCCGCCGTCGACCCTGCGGCTGCCGGTTTCGCACCGGTTGCCGCGGCGGGGGTCTTCGCCGCCGGCTTCTCGGCCGGTTTCGTCGCCGGTCCGCCGGTCTTCGGCAGTCCGGTCCGTCCCGCGGGCTTGTCGCCGGGCTTGCCGGTGTCGGGGCCGGTGGACTTCGGCAGGCCCGTCCTGGTCTTCGGCAGACCTGTGCGGCCCGCAGGCTTGGCGGGTTCGTCCGCCGCCGCCTCCGTGTCGGCGCTGCCCTTCTCCGCGGTGTCTCCACTCGCCGAGGCGGCAGCACCGGCGGCCACGGCGCCGGCAACCCCAGCACCGGCAGCTGCGGCAGGGACTCCCGCGGTGCTTGCTGCGTCGGTGGTGTCCGCTGCACCGGTGGCATCGGCCGCTGGTGCAGTCTTCGGCTGCGCATCGGTGGGCGCGGTGGCCGTTGCCGGGGCGAAGCCTTCGGGCGGCCAGGGGTCGCCGCCGGCGGTGCGCGGCAGACCGCGGCGCAGCGGAACATCGCTGAGCTCGGCGGCCGACGCAGTTGTCGCCCCACCGGCGGCAGGTGCCGCGGCAGCGGGAGCAGCTCCACCAGCACCTGCCGAGGCAGCGGAAGTGGTCTCTGTCGCGGTCACAGTGTCCGCAGGCACACCGTCCGCGGCGGCAGAGTCAGCAGCCTGGTCACCGGCAACGGGTGTTCCGGACTCAACGGTCGCGGCAGGAGGCGTTGCACTCGCCGAGGGTCCCTTGACCCCCGCAGGGGCGAGGCCCTCCGGCGGCCATGCGTCCCCACCTGACCGGCGAGGCAGCCCACGGCGCAACGGCACCGATGCGGCGTCTTCTCCGGCAGAGGCAGCGGCGACGCCGGCTCCGGCAACGCCTGCCCCGGCGGCAGCGCCCGCGCCTGCCACAACAGCAGCGGCGTCGGTCTCCTCTGCGCCGGAGGTGGTCTCGGTCGGCTCTGCACCCGCAGCAACGCCCTGGCCTGACGCTTCCTCGGCGGACGTTTCATCGGTGCTGGAGGTCTGCTCGACGACGGCTTCTCCGCCACCGGTTTCCGACGCACCAGGTTCGATCGGCGCACCGGGCTCGGCCGGCGCGGCACCAGCGGCAGCAGCACCACCGGCCTGCCTCGGCGCCTTGACTCCGGCGGGGGCAAACCCTTCCGGCGGCCATGCCTCTCCACCGCTCACGCGGGGAAGTCCACGGCGCAGGGGCACCTCGGCCGCGGGGGCCGAATCCGCCGCGCCTGCTCCAACAGCTGCACCGGCACCCGCGCCGGCAGCGACATCCTGTGCGCCGGCATCGCTCGAGGCACCTGCGTCGCTCAAGGCACCAGCGTCGGTCGACGCACCGGCAGGCACCTCGACGTCGGCCCCACCGTCGGCCTCAACGGCGACGGTCTCGTCGACTCCGGAGTCAAGACCAGGTTCGACACCGGTCGCATCCGGTTCGACGGAGCCCACGGTCGAGGTCTCGGCAGCAGTCACCTCGGTGACGGCACCCGAATCGACGGCAACCCCAGATTCGACGGCGCCCGCAGAATCGACGGGAGCGCCAGCATCAACGCCACCCGCAGAATCAACCGCACCCGCAGGCTCAGCAGCGCCCGCCTCGGCGCTCACCCATTCCCGGGATTCCCACTCGACAGCCTGACCCACCGTGCCCTCCGGCGGCCACGGATCGCCGCCGGAGACCCGGGGCAGACCCGAGCGCAGCGTGTTGGAGAAGGTGGCCATATCAGCCCTGTTTCGCTTTCAGGGTCTCGACGGCCTGGGGGACGACCTTGAAGAGGTCGCCGACGACGCCGAAGTCGGCGATGTCGAAGATCGGCGCTTCGCCGTCCTTGTTGACCGCGACGATCGTCTTCGAGGTCTGCATGCCCGCCTTGTGCTGGATCGCCCCGGAGATGCCGAGCGCGACGTAGAGCTGGGGGGAGACGGACACACCGGTCTGGCCGACCTGGTGCGACTGCGCGATGTAGCCGGCATCGACCGCGGCGCGCGAGGCGCCGACAGCGGCACCGAGGACGTCGGCGAATTCGCCGACGAGCTCGAACGACTCCTCCGAACCGACACCGCGACCACCGGAGACGACCTTCTGCGCCCCGCGCAGCTCGGGTCGCGAGGAGGTCTCGACGACGGCTTCGTACGCGGTGACGTCGGCACTGCGCTTGCCGGAGTCGGTTACCTCGAGGGCCTGCGCGTTCGCGGGCTGGGCCTCAGCGCGGTTCTCGATCGCACCGAGGCGGACGGTGATGACGGGCGCGCCGAAGGTCGGGGCCGACTGCGCGGTGTAGCCGCCGCCGTAGACGGAGTGGTCGGCGACGATGCCCTCGGAATCGCGTTCGACGCCGATCGCGTCGACCGAGAGCGCCGAACCCGTGCGCACGGCGAAGCGGCCGGCGAGGTCGCGGCCGTCGATCGAGTTCGGGACGAGGATGGCATCGGGTGCGGTGAGCTCCGCGGCGCCGACGAGGGCGTCGACGGCGAAGGTGCCGAGCGCGGAGCTGCCCGCGGGCACCTCGGCGATGAGGGTCTGGACGGCACCGAGCGAGGCCGCCGTCTCCGCCGCGGCGTCACCGGTGCCGGCAGGGGCGACGATGAGTGCGACGGGGCTGCCGATCGCGGCGGCACCGCCGAGGAGTTCGGCAGCGGGCTTCTCGAGAGCGCCTTCGGGATCGACCGTGAGCGCGACGAGGATGGTGTCCTGGGGGAATTCAGCCATGTCTTCTCTCCTTAGGCCAGGCGGTTCTTGATGAGGAATTCGGCGAGCTCGGCTCCGCCGTTGCCGTCGTCGACGACCTTCTCGCCGGCTTCGCGCGGGGGCTTCTCGGCGACGGAGACCATGATCGACCGGGCGGTCGACTGGTCGGCGGCGTCGATGTCGAGGTCGGCGAGGCCGATGACCTCGAACGGCTTCTTCTTCGCCGCCATGATGCCCTTGAAGTTGGGGAAGCGCGCCTCGGGCAGCGCCTCGGTGATCGAGATGACGGCGGGCAGCTCCGCGGTCACCTGTTGCTGACCGCCGTCGACGGCGCGCGTGCCGGAGACGGCGGTGTCGGTGAGTTCGACGGTGCTCAGGCCGGTGACGTGCGGGAGGTCGAGGTGCTCGGCGAGCATCGCCGGGAGCAGGCCGGCGTTGCCGTCGGTCGAGATGTTGCCGGTGACGACGAGGTCGTAGTCGCCGCGGCGGATGGCGGCGGCGAGCACCTCGGCGGTGAGTCCGAGGTCGGCGCCGAGGAGTTCCTCATCGGAGATGTGGACGGCTTTGCCGGCGCCCATGGCCAGGCCCTTGCGGATCGTCGCGGTCGCACCCGACGGGGCCATCGAGATGACGGTGATCTCGGTGCCGTCGTGGCTGTCCGCGTAGTTGAGGGCGACTTCGAGGGCGCGTTCGCCGATCTCGTCGAGCACGGCTTCCGAGGCGGCACGGTCCGCCAGGCCGGTTTCGAGATCGAGCTTGCGATCCCCGTACGTGTCCGGGACCTCTTTGACCAACACAGCGATCTTCAACGTGGCTCCTATTCGAATGACGCAGGTCCGCCGCCGAGCAGTCAGTCCTGCTGAGTGTCGTCTCCCCCATAATCTACAGGCGGGAAACATGCCGTTCGCCCGCCGCATCCGCGTGCGCATGCGGCGGCGTGCTCCGCCCTCCATGGTACGTGGTGGAGGCCACACTTCGGACACCAGGGTGCCTGTCGCTGCGGGACGAGCCCATCGCTACTGAACGAACGATCGATTTCAAGCCTACCAGCCCGCCGAGGTGACCCGCACCTGCCGTCGACACCGCCGTGACCGGTGGGAACCGCCGGGACCCCGGCCGCCGTCGTCCCGGCCGCCGGGATCCCGGCCGTTGGGATCTGGCCCGGCCCCCACGACCGGCCGTGCCCACTTAGAATGGTGGAACCTCGACCGGGTGCTGGTTCACGACGAGCGCAACCCCGGTGAGGAGCACGACGCACCGAGGCTGCCGGGCGGCAGCCAGCAGCGACGCCGAAGGAGCACGCCCTTGTCATTCGACCTCGACGACATCGACCGCAGCATCATCGCTGCCCTCGTCGAGGACTCCCGGCTGAGCGTGCGCCAGCTCGCCGAGCGCGTGCACATCTCCCGGTCCGCCGCGCACAAGCGCTTCACCGCCCTCCTCGAGTCGGGGGCGATCAAGGGCTTCACCGCCGAGGTGGATCGCGCCGCCCTCGGCATGTCCGTGACCGCGGTGGTCGTCGTCAAGATCGGCGAGCGGCCGTGGCCGGAGGTCCGCGACGAGCTCGCCGCGCTCCCCTTCGTCGAGAAGGTTCAGGCCGTCAGCGGCGACATCGACGCCCTCGTCACCGTCAATGCCCCCGACAACACGGCGCTGTCCCAGGTCATCCTCCGTCGCATCCACGAGGTTCCCGGCGTCACCTCGTCACGGTCGCTGCTCATCCTCGATGAGGCCGAAGGTCACCGTCCCGGCGCACAGAGCCCGCTGAGCTGAGCCGCCCGCTGAGCTGAGCCGCGCGCCGGGCCGAGCCGGACTCACCGCTGGCGGTACGCCTGCAGCGCCTGTTCGACCATCTCGAGACTGTAGTTCGCGTCGGAGTATCCGGCGATCGTCGACTTGCCGTTGGGATAGACGTTGCCGGCCTGCGCGGCGGGCAGCTGAGCGAAGACCGGTGAGTCCATGAGCGCGGTGCTCAGCTCGTCGTACTCGCCGCGCAGGTTCGAGGTGACGAAGACGATGTCGGCGTCCCCGGCGGCCTTGTCGACGAGTTCGAGCGAGACCTCGGCTTCGGGCTCCGCCGCCTCGGCGTTCTCCGCGATGACCCTGTCCTCGTCGGCCGACCAGGTGAGACCGAGCGGGTCGTAGATCGTTCCGAGCATGTTCCCGCTCCCCCACAGGTACGCGGTGTTCTCGGTGAATGAGGAGAGCGTCGCGATCGTCGTCCCATCGGTGACGTCGCTGTACTCCTCGCTGATGCGCGTCTGCTCGGCGATGAAGGCGTCGTCGAGGGCCGTGAGCTCCGCGCTCCGGTTGACCGCGTCGGCGACCTCCCCGACCCGCTGCTTCCAGTTCGCGCGGTCTCCGCCGCGCAGGGTGAACTGGTAGACGGGGGCGATGTCCTCGAGCTGGTCGACGACTCCGGAGTCGAGGGTGTTCGGGGCGAGGATGAGGTCGGGGTCCGTCGTCGCGAGCCGTTCGATGTCCGGCTCGTCGGTCGCCACGACGGGCACCTCGCCGAGGCGGTCGACCCATCCCTGGGGCACCGAGGCCTCCTGATACTCCCCCTGCCCGACGGGGGTGAGCCCGAGATCCATGAGGGTCTCCGTCGCGGCATAGTGCAGGGTGGCCACGGACTGCGGCTGAGCGGGAATGACGACGTCGGCTCCAGTGGCGTCGGTGACGGTGCGCGTCTCGCCGCCGCCGGCCGCCTCGGCGTCGCCTGAACCGCCGCCCCCCGCAGCCGGCGAGGAGGGCGAGCGCGGCGCAGCCGGCGGTCAGCGCGGTCATCGTCTTCAGTGTCATAGCGTCCTTTCGCGGAGCGAACGACGGAAACCCTCGACGCGGTTGTCGCGCAGTCGTGCGCGCACGATGATCGGCAGCATCTGCGCGGACGACCGAATCGCCGCTGTCGAGGGTTCCGTGTCGGATGAAACAGTGAGATCCCGCAGGTCGCGACTCCAAGCAGGTGTGTCAACTGCCGTGACGCGCGATCCGTTCGTGATCTCGTAGGTTAGCCTAACCTGAGTTCTCGTCGCTCCGCAATCCGCCGAGGCGGTCGATCGTCAATCGACCCCCCCTCCTCGACGCCGACACGCCGGCGATGTCGGCGAGAAGTCGATGCGCCGGCGACGAGTTGCCCGCCTGACGACTTCTCGCCGACATGGCGTGCGTGTCCCAGTTCGGCGGCCACCAGGCATTCAAAGGCGGCGTCGAGGGCAGGCGGGAGAAGGTCGCCGAGGCGTTCACCGCCCGCGGCTACCGCTGGGGTGAGATCTGAGCGGCCCGCGCGCTCAGCAGCCCCGTTCGACCCCGGCCATTCGTCCGCTCCACCCCGCCTCGTTCGCGCAGTTCGTCCACCGTTCGCGACACGATCGGCACCCCCGTCCGTGACCGCCTGAAGAGCCTGGATCGGTGATCGCGGTCACGTCATCATGAAGTCATGACCATCGACGTTCCCACCACAGGCCGCGCTCTTCCCCAGCTGCAGCCCATCAGCTTCATCGGCCCCGACGGCCGACCGACCGACACCCCGACCGAGGGACTGACGATCCCGAGCGATCGGACGCTGACCGGCCTCTACCGGCAGATGGTCCTCGTCCGCCGGTTCGAGGCGCAGGTGACCCACCTGACCAGGCAGGGGCGCCTCGCCACGTACCCCTCGGCGGCGGGACAGGAGGCGTGTGAGGTCGGTGCGACGACTGCGCTGTCGCCGAACGACTGGCTGTTCCCCACGTACCGGGACTCCGCGGCTCTGCTCACCCGCGGCGTGCCCGTCGGTGAGATCCTCTCGGCCTTCCGCGGTGACTGGCACTGCGGGTTCGACCCACAGGAGTACCACACCTCACCGGCGGCGACACCGCTGGCCACGCAGACCCTCCATGCCGCCGGCTTCGCGATGGCCTCCAAGCTCAAGGGCCTGGACGCGGCGACGCTGACCTTCCTCGGCGACGGTGCGAGCAGTGAGGGCGACACCCACGAGGCCTTCAACTTCGCCTCGGTGTGGCAGACCCCGACGGTCTTCGTCCTCCAGAACAACCAGTACGCGATCTCCACCCCGCTGCGCGAGCAGTCGAACGCGACGATGCTCGCCGACCGCGCCGCCGGCTACGGGATGCCCGGCATCCGCGTCGACGGCAATGACGTCGCCGCGGTGTTCGCCGCCGTCTCCGCGGCCCTCGAACGCGGCCGCGAAGGCGACGGCCCGACCCTCATCGAATGCCTCACGTACCGGATGGAGTCGCACACGAACTCCGACGATCCGACGAAGTACCGCGACGCCGAGGAGGTCGAGCACTGGAAGCAGTTCGACCCGATCGACCGTCTCGAGACGTTCCTCCGCGACCGCGGCGTGCTCGATGACGCCCGTGTCGAGGAGATCGCGGCGGAGGCCGAGACGCTGGCCGCCTCGGTGCGCGATGCGATGAACACCGAGGCCGAGGTCGACCCGACCGAGCTCTTCGCCTTCGTCTACGGGACCGAGCGCGCGAGCCTCACCGAGCAGCGCGCCCAGCTCGAGGCCGAACTCGCAGGGGCTGAGGCATGAGCGTCGACTCCCCGACCGACACGGCACCCGCCGACACTCCCGAGCCGGCGACCGCCACGACCGCGGACACAGCCACAGACACAGCCACGGACACCGCAACGAGCACGTCCGCGACCACCCCCGCCCCCGCCTCGGTGACGATGACGAAGGCACTCAACCAGGCCCTGCGCGATGCCCTGGCCGAGGACGAGAACGTCGTCGTCTACGGCGAGGACGTCGGCCGCCTCGGCGGGGTCTTCCGGGTCACGGAGGGCCTGCGGAAGGAATTCGGACCCGAACGCGTGTGGGACTCCCCGCTCGCGGAGTCGGGCATCGCCGGCACCGCGGTCGGCATGGCGATGGCGGGGATGCGCCCCGTCATCGAGATGCAGTTCGACGCGTACGCCTACCCCGCGTTCGAGCAGATCGTCTCCCACATCGCGAAGATGCGGAACCGGACGAAGGGCCGCGTCACCCTGCCGATCACGATCCGCATCCCGTACGCCGGTGACATCGGCGGCGTCGAGCACCACTCGGACTCCTCCGAGGCGTACTGGACCTCGACGCCGGGACTCACCGTCGTCACCCCGTCGAATCCGGCCGACGCGTACTCGCTCCTGCGCGAGTCGATCGCCTCCGACGATCCCGTCATCTTCATGGAGCCGAAGTCCCGGTACTGGATGAAGGACACGCTCAGCCTGCCGGTGACCACGGCTCCCATGAACCGCGCCGAGGTGGTCCGTGAGGGCACCGACGTCACCCTGCTCGCGTACGGGCCGACCGTCCGCACGGCACTGTCGGCCGCCGAGGCCGGAGCCGAGCACGGACTGTCCATCGAGGTCATCGACCTGCGCTCGCTCTCGCCGTTCGACGACGAGACCGTGTCCGCCTCGGTCCGCCGGACCGGCCGGGCCGCCGTCATCCATGAGGCCGCCCAGTTCGGCGGTTACGGCGCCGAGGTGGCCGCTCGGGTCACCGAACGCAACTTCACGTACCTCGCCGCCCCGATCCTCCGGATCACCGGCTTCGACGTGCCCTACCCGTCCCCGAAGCTCGAGGAGTACTACTTGCCGACCGCCGAACGCGTCCTCGACGCCCTCGAATCCTGGGACTGGGAGCTGTGATGAGTGCTGTGTCGACCACCGGAGCACGCGACTTCATCCTCCCCGACCTCGGCGAGGGCCTCACCGAGGCGGAGCTCATCGGCTGGAAGGTCGCCGTCGGCGACACCGTCCACGTCGACCAGATGGTCGTCGAGGTCGAGTCCGCGAAGAGCGTCGTCGAACTCCCCTGCCCGTTCGCCGGCACGATCGTCGCGCTCCACGCGAACGCCGGTGACACCGTCGAGGCCGGGCAGGCTCTGCTCTCCGTCGCCGAGGCGGGGGCCGCCGACGCTGCGCCCGCGGGTGACGCCGGTTCGGATGCAGCCGGTCCGAGCGCCTCCGACAGTGCCGCGGACGAACTGCCGACCGACGATGCCGACCCCGTCGGCATCGAAGGCGGAGGGGCGAACCTCATCGGCTACGGCACGACCGCACCGAAGGCGCGCTCGGGGAAGAAGCGCTCATTCGGCGCGAAGTCGACCGACTCACCTGCGGAGACACCGAGCGCACCGGCGCCGGCAGCTCCTCCGGCCGTCCCGTCGACCACGCCTCCCGCGCAGCCGGCAGACACTGCCACCACCTCTCCCGTGTCCTCGCCGATCGTGCGCAAGCTCGCGAAGGACCACGGCATCAGCGCGAAGCACCTGCCGGGGACCGGCCCCGGTGGGGTCGTGACCCGGGCAGACGTCCTCGCCGCCGTCGATCGTCAGGGCACGACCGGCCTCCACGGCACGCCTGAACGTCAGGGCACGACCGCCTCGGCGCCGGGACAGCCGCACACCGCGGTCACGACAGGAACCCCGATCCCGAGCACCGACCGCGACACCCGCACCCCGATCACGGGACTGCGGAAGGTCGTGTCCGAGCGGCTCTCCCAATCGCGGAGGGAGATCCCCGAGGCGACGATCTGGCTCGACGTCGACGCGACCGAACTGCTGGCGACGAAGAAGGCGCTCGAGGCCCGCACGGGAGAGAAGTACTCTCTGCTCGCGCTCGTCGCGCGCTTCGTCATCGCCGGGCTGAAGAAGTATCCGATCCTCAACTCCTCGATCGACACGGCCGCGAACGAGATCGTCACCCACGGCGACATCAACCTCGGGCTCGCCGCACAGACGCCGCGCGGGCTCATGGTCCCCGTCGTCCACGGGGCCGGGGAGATGAGTCTGCGGCAGCTGCGCGATGAGATCGGCGAGACCGTGGGCAAGGCCTCGACCGGCAAGTTCGCGTCTGCGGAACTGACCGGAGGGACGTTCACGCTCAACAACTACGGCGTCTTCGGCGTCGACGGGTCCGCCCCGATCATCAACCTGCCCGAGGTCGCGATGCTCGGGCTCGGTCGGATCAAGGACCGGCCGTGGGTCTCACACGGCGAGCTCACGGTGCGCAAGGTGATGTACCTCAGCTTCGTCTTCGACCATCGCGCGTGCGACGGTGCCGAACCGAGCGAGTTCCTCACCTTCGTCGCCGACTGCATCGAGAACCCGATCTCCCTCCTCCCGGAGGTCTGAGGCCCCGGCAGTCTCACGCGCCGCGGCGTGACCCCCGCGTGACGGAAGTTCCGGACGCGGAGTGTCGATCTCACCGACCCGAATCGACACTCCGCGTCCGAACTTCGTCGTTCACGCCCGGGCGGGCTCGGGACGGTTCTCGTGGGCGATGCCCGAGTGCTCGGCGCCGTTGCCGAACCGCAGCAGCCGCAGGGCGTTGAGAACGACGAGGAACGTCGATCCCTCGTGGATGAACACGACCGGGCCCATCTGCAGCCCGAGCAGGCTCGCGGGGACGAGGAAGGCGACGATGACGAGGGAGGCGATGAGGTTCTGCCGGATGATCGCCGAGGAGGCCCGGCTCAGCCGGATGAGGAACGGGACCTTGCCGATGTCGTCGCTCATCAGCGCGACATCCGCGGTCTCGAGCGCGACGGCGGAGCTCGCGGCCCCCATCGCCACCCCCACTGAGGCGTTCGCCATCGCCGGGGCGTCGTTGACGCCGTCGCCGACCATCGCGGTGTCGCCCTGCGAGGCGAGTCGACGGATCGTCGACACCTTGTCCTCGGGCATGAGGTCGCCGGCGGCGGTGTCGACGCCGACCTCGGAGCCGATCGCGTCGGCGACGCGCTGATTGTCCCCGGAGATCATCACGAGCTCATCGACGCCGGAGGTGCGCAGGGAGCTGATGACGGCCTTCGCCTCGGCGCGCGGGGCGTCCATGACGCCGAGGGCACCGAGGAACCGGCCGCCCCAGCGGACGACCATGATCGTCCGGCCCGCGTTCTGCAGCTCCGCGACGAGGTCCTCGATCTCCGGGGTGAGGTCGCCGGCGAACATCCGCAGGCTGCCGAGTTCGGCGCGCTGCCCGGCGATCGTCGCGGTCACGCCCTGACCGGTGACCGATTCGACGTCGACGGCCTCGAGGCGGTCGGCGGCCGGCACCTGCGGGTCGAGGCCGGTGACGATCGCCGTGGCGAGGGGATGGTCGACGGAGGACTCGAGGGCGAGGGCGACGCGGGAGAGCTCGCCGGCCTCGACGCCCGCGGCGGGCCGGATGTCGGTGAGCCGCGGCAGCCCCCACGTCAGTGTGCCGGTCTTGTCGAAGGCGATCGAACGCACCTTCCCGAGCGTCTCGAGGGGTCCGCCGCCCTTGATGAGCAGCCCGGCCCGGGCCGCGCGGGCGACACCGGAGAGGACCGCGGCGGGGGTGGCGATGGCGAGCGCGCACGGGCTCGCGGCGACGAGGACGAGCATCGCCCGGTAGAAGCTGTCGGCGAACGTCTCGTCGAGGACGAACCAGCCGACTAAGAGGACGATGAGGACCATCGCGATGACGGCGGGAACGTACCAGCGCTGGAACCGGTCGATGAAGCGCTGGGTCGCGCTCTTCGTGTCGTCGGCTTCGCGGACCATCGTCACGACCCGGGAGAGCGTCGAGTCCGCGGAGACGGCGAGGACGACGACGTCGAGGGAGCCGGAGCCGTTGACGGTGCCGGCGAAGACCCGGGAGGACGGGTCGATGCGCCCCGGGTTGTCGCCGGCCTCGGTGCGGTCGGCCACCGGGGACTTCTCCGCGGGGATGCTCTCACCGGTGATCGCCGACTGGTCGACGGCCGAGTTGCCGACGGCGACGAAGCCGTCGGCGGGGATGCGGGCATGGGGGCGCACGACGACGACATCGCCGATCTCGAGGTCCTCGGTGGGCCGCTCCACGACGTCATCGCCGACGCGCACGAGCGCGGTGGCCGGAGCGAGCTCCGCGAGCGCTTCGATCGAGCGCTTGGCCCGACCCATCGCGTACTCCTCGAGCGCGTGACCGAGGGAGAAGAGGAAGAGGAGCACAGCGCCTTCGGCGAACCGCCCGACGCTGGCCGCGCCGATCGCGGCGACGAGCATGAGGAAGTCGACCTCGAACCGGCCGTGCCGCACGGAGTTGATCGCCGTGGCGAAGGTGAAGAACCCGCCGAAGAAGTACGTGGCGAGGAAGAGGGGGATGGCGATCTGGGTCAGAGGTGCGCCCGGGACGAAGTACTCGAAGATCGCTCCGGCGAGGTAGGTGACACCGGAGGTGATCGCGAACCCGAGCTCCCACGCAGGCCCGCCGAGGCGACCGTGACCGTGCCCATCATCGCCGGGTTTCGCACGCGACCGGTCGTTCGTCGCCGTGACAGCTGCCGACTCGTTCCGCTTCTCGTCCATACCCCAATCGTATGCACGTATATTTATATGTCAATATGTTTGCGGGAACTCTCAGTCGTCGAGAAGCGCTGCGGCGTACATCGGGCGGGCGGCGTCGGGGCTCGGCGGGTGGAAGAGCCCAGCCGTCGCGTCGCGGTAGAGCCGGGAGGCCTCGTGGCTGTTGTCGAAGCCGCTGCCGCCCGTGCTCAGCAGGGCGGCCTCCGCGGTGCGACGGGCCGCCTCGGCGGACTTGATCCGCGCACCGACGAGGCGCAGGGGCCAGCCGGCGCCGTGATCGACGAGGTCGTCGAAGTCGCGGGAGTACGCGTCGATCATCGCGGGCACCGTGAGGTAGTCGAGGTGGGCGTCGGCGAGGCGGGTGCGGGCCTCGGGGACCTCGGCGAATGTCGTCCCGGACTTCGCCGATCTCCGCGTCTTCAGCGCTGCCGTCCCGACCTCGAGGGCGCGTGCGGCGATGCCGGCGTAGACGGCGGCGATGAGGAGCTGGAAGTTGCTCGTGATCGCGAACGTGAGCAGATCGGGGTGACGACCGGCGGGGATGACGCGCGAGACCCGGTCGGGGCGCATCGGCACGCGGTCGAGGATCGTCGCCCGCGACTGGGAGCCCCGCATGCCGAGGACGTCCCAGCGATCGGAGACGCTGATGCCCGGGGCGTCGCGGTCGATGAACCCGTAGACGAGTTCGCCCTCCGCCGGTTCGTCGCCGTCGGGACCGGCGATGCCGTCGTCGACCGGGGTGATCGCGCCGTGGACGATGAGCCGGGTCCACACGGGTGAGAGCGAGGTGAAGATCTTCACCCCGGTGAGTGCGTAGCCGCCGTCGGGTGTCGGGACCGCCTCGGTGTTCGAGCCCTGGAGCACCCAGTCGTTGCCCGGTTCGGAGATCCCGAACGCGAAGATCTCACCGGCCATGGCCTCGTCGAACACCCAGTTCAGCGAATCGTCGCCGCGATCGGCCAGGGCCTTGACGACGCCGGTGGTCATGAGGTGCATGTTGACGGCGAGCGCGGTCGCCGGTGCCGCCGCGGCGAGGCGCTGCTGGAGTCGGGCGACCTCGAAGAGGCTCAGCCCCGGTCCCCCGTGCGCGGTGGGGACGAAGAGGGTGAGGTAGCCGCTGGCCCTGAGCTCCTCGAGGTCCGCGTCGAAGAAGCCGTTCTCCCGGTCGGTGACGGCTACGCGCTCCCGGAAGCGCTCGAGCATCTCCGCAGGCAGGAAGCGCTCGCCGAGTTCGGTGATGTGGGCTTCGCGATCGGTCATCGTCTCTCCTCGTTCTCTGGTCTCATGGTTGCGCTGATCTCATGGTTGCGGCCGGCGCAGGATGATCGCGCCGTTGTGGCCGCCGAAGCCGAAGGACGTCGACAGCACGGTGTCGATCGGCGCCTCGGCGCCCACTGATCGTGCCTGACCTGCGACGATGTCCCAGCCCTCGGCGTCGGGGTCGCCGAGGTTGAGCGTCGGGGGCAGCACCTGATCCCGCAGCGTGGCGATCGCGATGATCGCTTCGACGACCCCGGCGGCACCGAGGAGGTGGCCGGTGCTCGACTTCGTCGCGCTGATCGGGATCGTGCGGGCGGTCGCGCCGAGGGCGGCGTCGAAGGCGGCGAGTTCGGCCCGGTCGCCGGCCGGGGTGCCGGTGGCGTGGGCGTTGATGTGGTCGATGTCGGTCGGTGCGAGCCCGGCATCGGTAAGGGCCTCGCGCATCGCCGCTGCCGCACCGCGGCCATCGGGGTGCGGGTTCGTCGGATGGTGGGCGTCGCTCGCGGCACCGAACCCGGCGAGCTCGGCGAGCACCGCGGCGCCGCGGGCGGCCGCGCTGTCGGCGGATTCGAGGAGGATCGCCGCAGCCCCCTGGCTCATGACGAAGCCCTTCCGGGCGGCGTCGAAGGGCCGACTCGCCGCGCGCGGATCGTCCTCGCACCCGGCGGCGAGCGCCCGGAGGTTGGCGTTCGAGGCGAGGTTGACCGGTCCGAGGCAGTCCTCCATCCCGACGACGAGGACCGCGTCGGCGTACCCGTGGCGGATGCGCCGCATCGCCTCGCCGAGGCCGATCGCCCCGGACGCGCAGGTGGCCGACACGCCCTGTGCGGGTCCGCGGAGGTCGAAGCGCTGACTGAGCAGGGCGGCCGCGGAATCGGGGGCGCCGTGGATGGCGAGGGTCAGGGGGACGCCGCGCGGGCCCGCCGCGTCGAGAGCGCGGGTGGCTGACTGCATGGCATCGACGGGTCCGGATCCGGTGGCGGCGATGACGCCGACGCGCTCGCGGTCCCACGGCAGCGCGGCAGCGGGGTCGGGGATGCCGGCCTGGGCCAGCGCCTGGTCGCCGGCGGCGATCGCCCAGTGCTGGACCGGGCTGAGACGACGAGCGAGCGCTCGCGGGAGGACCGCCTCGGCGTCGAAGTCCGTGATCTGCCCGCCGATGCGCACGGCAAGGTCGGCGAACTCCTCTCCGACGAGGACGTCGATCGCGCTGCGTCCCGCGCGGACCGCATCCCAGAGGCTCTCAGGGTCGAGTCCGCTCGGGGTGATCGCGCCCATGCCGGTGATGACGGCGCGGCGGTCACCGCTCACTGTCGCCGCCTCACAGTCTGCGTCCCTGGTCGTTCACGATGAGGTCAACGGTTTCCGCGCGCCGAATCTTCCCGCCGACCGTGCGCGGCAGACGATCGAGGACGTAGAACCGCCGCGGCACGAACTGCGGAGCGAGCTGGGTCCGCCCGTGAGCGAGGAGGGCCGCCTTGTCCGGGAGGCTAGACATCGACTCCGATGTCGACTCCGGCTCCTGCATCGGATCCTGCATCGACTCCGGCGTCGACTGGTCGCCGCCGTCCTCGATGACGAGGGCGACGACGGTCCCGAGGTTCGCGTCGGGGAGGGCGATGGCGACGACCTCGCCGAGGTGGGGCACAGTGCCGTACGCCCGTTCGACCTCGGGGAGGGAGACCTTGTGACCCCCGGTGACCGCGATGTCCCCGGCCCGCCCGGCGAGCTGGAGGAGACCGCCGTCCATCCGCCCCTGATCGTCGACGGTGGCCCAGCCGTCGGGGCCGCGGAGGACCTCGGTGCTCGTGCCGGTGACGTAGCCCTCGGAGCATGCGGCGGCGAGGATCCACAGCGTCCCGAGCTCGCCGTCGGGCACGGGGGAACCGGAGTCGTCGCGGATCTGTGCGCCGATCGTCGGATAGATCGTGATCCACGTGCCGTCGCCGGCGCGGGAGTCTCCGATGAATCCGATCTCCGCGGCCCCGTAATAGCTGATGAGACGGGTGTCGGGAAGGACCTCGCCGAGGCGGTCGCGGATGACCGCGGGCAGGTTCGCTCCCCCGGAGACGACGAGGTCGAGACCGGCGAAGCGTGCGGGGTCTCGGCCCGCCGCCTCGGCGAGCGCCCGGACGATCGCGGGCACCGCGACGATCCGGGTGATCTTCTCCTCGGCGATGCGCCGGCCCATGGCTGCGGGGTCGAACTCGTCGGCGACGTGGATGGTGCCGCCGGTCGCGAGGCTCTCGATGACGGCGTAGAGGGTGAGGCTGTAGGACACGGGTCCGGGTGCGAGCGTCGCGACGCCCGGCAGCGGTTCGAGGTGGGCGGCGGAGACGGCGACGTTCGCCCGGTACTGCTCCCGGGTCTTGATGAACGCCTTCGGGTTGCTCGTCGTGCCCGAGGAGAAGAGCATGAGGAACGGCTCCGCGGGCGCGCGGACGCTCGGGGCGGGAAGGTCGGGGCCGGATCGGCGGGCGGTGACGGCGGACTCGAAGGCGGCCGCGGAGATGACGGTGCCGGTCCACGCGGAGGCGGCGAGCGCCTCGGCGAGGGCGGGTGAGTCGCTGATGACGACGCCGATGCCGGTGGCTCGGATGATCCCGACCTGGTGGCTCAGCGGGCAGCGGGGGTCGATCGTCGCGGAGACCGCGCGGAAGCCGGCGAGCCCGGCGACGATGCGGGCGGTGAGGAACGCCGAGGTGTGGCTGACTGCCGTGATCGGCACGCCCGCGGTCTCCGGGGCCGGTGTCGGCGGGGCGGGTTGGGCGCGGTGGAGGGCGTCGACGGCGGCGAAGACGGCACGGGAGTCGGCGACGAGCTCGGCATAGGTGAGCCGGTCGTCACCGCCGACGATCGCGAGCCTGTCGGGATGGGACGCAGCGGTGGCGAGGATGCTCGCGGTGATGGGCACGGGGACGCTCAGGCCGCGTGGCTGCGGGCGCTGATGTCCGGGGCCTTGGCGGGGGTCGGGTCCGTGGAGACGGTCTTCGGGGCGCCGACCATGATCTCGGCGTCGGGGGTCGGAACGATCATCCCGAGCGGATCGGTCAGTCCCGCCTCGGCGTAGAGCCGGGTGACGCGGGAGCGCAGGGCGCGCATGATGAAGATCGCGGCGATGGGGATGAGGACGATGATGATCACCGAGGTGACGCCGACGGTCAGGGAGATCGAGTCGGCGACGCCGTACATCGGAAGGCCGAAGAGCCCGAAGATCACGCCGAGGATCGCGAGTGCGCCGAGCCAGACGAAGACCATGGTCACGCGACTCCACACGGTGTCGAAGCGGCTGAGCTCCTCGTCGAGGGCGACGATCTCGGAGAGTTCGGGGCGGCGGTCGGCGGGGATCCGCCGGAACACCTGTTCGCCTGCGTCCGTGCCGTTCGACCACTGTCGGATGACCTGGCCGTTGCCGGTGATGTGCCACCGTGATGTCCACTGCTCCGTCATAGTGCGCAGTCTAAAGGGTGGAGATGAGCGGGAAACTCAGGGCGCCGGGAGCGTTCGCGGGAGGCTCGTGCCCCCATGCCCCCGTGCCCCGCGCTCCAGAGGTGGATCCCGCTTGATTTCAGCGCCGATCTCGAGCGGGATCCACCTCGGAGGCGATGCATCCGCCTCAAAGGCGATACTGGAAGGCATGGATGACCGACGATGGCACCGCGGGGATGCGATCCTGTGGACCTATATCAACCCGGATTTCCCTGATCTCGTCGATCAGCGTCCCGTCACGGTCGTCGCCGACGACGAACGACATCTGGCGGTGTGGCTGGCACCCGAGACGCGCCTGCTTCATCAGGTCCTCGCGGACGGCTCGGAGCTGCGCAGCGCCGAAGGATCCGCACGATTCACGGCACCTCGGGCGCAGGCTGTGCGGACCTGGGCGGGCAAGGGAATCCTCGCGGTGTTCCAGCCCGACACGATGCACTCGGTGTGGTTCTTCGAGAGTGCGTCGGGACGACGAGATTCCTACTACGTCAACATCGAGGTTCCGTTCGCCCGCGACAGCTCAGGCATCACGACCTCGGATCTCGTCCTCGATCTCGTGGTCGCCGCAGACGGCACGCATCGGTTCAAGGACGAGGACGAACTCGAATTCGCCGAGGCGGCGGGCCTGTTCTCGTCCTCCGACATCACGTCGATCCGCGAGGCCGCCCAGCGTGCGGTGGCCGATGTGGAGGAGTGGCGATTCCCCTTCGGCTCGGGCTACGAATCGTTCCAGCCCGATCCGAGCTGGCCCGTGCCGTCTCTGCCTCACGATGCCACCTGGGATTTCGAGACCTGACCACGCTGCCCGATGATGAAGCAGACGACCGTGGTGATGAGGAAGGCAACTCCTGCGCCGAGGATGACGAGGGCCGAACGGCCCGCGAACGCCGGAGCGCTCGCGCTTCCTGCCGCCACGGCGAAGACGGCGACGCCGATCGCTCCTCCGGCCTGACGGGCCGTGTTCGACCCGCCGGAGGCGAGACCGGGAGACGAGGGTGCCGCGTGCACTGCAGCTACGACGATGGGCGGGGTGAGCAGTCCGATCCCACTCCCCCAGAGCGCCAGCGCGGGATAGAGCAGCCACGGCAGGGCCGCCTCGGCGAGGAAGCTCAGCGCAATCGCTGCGAACCCTGCCGCGCCGATGGCGAGGCCGACGGCGCTGGCACGCCACACACCGAGGCGAGCACTCATCCGTCCGGCGACCATCCCGAGGAGCGGAAGCGGAAGGAGCGCCGGCAGCGTCGCCACGCCTGCAGCGAGTGGGCTCAGACCCCTGACCTCCTGGAGGTCCTGGGTGAGGAGGAGAAGCGTGCCGAGCACGGAGAGATTCATCAGTCCCGCGACCCCACACGCCAGCAGGAGAAGGGGAAGCGAAGCTCCCGGTTCGCCGGTTGGGGCTGCAGGGGCTCGACTGTCTGCTGGAGCGCAGTCTCAGTCTGGTCAGGTGACGGTGATTGCGCGGTGAGACTTCGGCGGGACGAGCCGACTGATGAGCGCACGAGCGGGACGAGTGCCGCGAGGACGATCGGGATATTGAGCCAGAACACGGACCGCCAGCCGACGACGCCGACGATGAGTCCGCCGATGAGCGGGCCGGAGGACAGCGCGATCCCGCCGAGCGCCGCCCACGCACCGATGAGACGGGCCCGGTCGGCGGCGTCGCGGGCAAGGTCGGTGAGCAGGGCCAGTGTCCCGGGCAGGACGAGAGCCGCCGCGATCCCCTGCAGGGCGCGGCCCGCCACGAGGACGGCGATGGTCGGGGCGAGGGCACAGACCACCGAAGCGACACCGAACCCTGCAAAACCCGCGAGGACGATCCCGCGATGTCCGCGGCGGTCCCCGACCACTCCGGCGACGAGCATGAGTCCGGCAAGCGGCACGGCGTACCCGTCGACGATCCATGCGAGCCCGAGGTGCCCGGCGCCCAGGTCCGCGCCGATGCTCGGCAGCGCGACGTTGACGACCGTGACGTCGAGGAGGACGAGGAAGTAGCCCGCGCAGAGGGCGACGATGAGGAGAGTCCGAGACATGACTGAACCGTAGGTCGCAGACGTTTCGCTGGGCGTCGAAATGTTCGGGGCCTAGTCTGAGCTCATGAGCACACGCCCCGCGGAGCGCCCCGACGTCACAGGCTCACCGAACATCGCGAGCATGGCTGCGGTGTTCGCCGACCCCAGACGGGTCCGCGTGATCACCGCGCTTGCCGATGGGCGAGCTCTGCCGGCCGGTCGCCTCGCAGAGGAGGCCGGGGTCTCCGCATCGACGGCGAGCAGTCACCTCGGCGTGCTTCTCGATGCCGGGCTGGTCACGGTCATCCCTCAGGGCCGGTACAGGTACTACCGGCTCGCCGATGACGGCATCGAAGACGTCATCGTCTCCCTCTCGCGGTTGGCCCCGACGACGCCGATCACCTCTCTGCGCGAGCACACCCGTTCAGGGGCCCTGCGTCGTGGGCGGACCTGCTATCACCATCTGGCCGGCGGCCTCGGAGTGGCGATGTTCGCCCGCTTCATCGGCTGCGACTGGGTCAGCGGCGGCGACGGCCTGCACCACCCTGAGGCGGGCATCGACTCACTGTCGGCACCCGGGCGCGGCGCGCAGTATCGCCTGAGTCCCGCGGGGGCGGCGGCGCTGGGTGAATTCGGCGTCGACGACGGTGTGCTGTTGACAGATCGGCCGCTGCGCTACTGCGTCGATTGGACGGAGCAGGCGCATCATCTGGCCGGTCCCCTCGGCACGGCGGTCACGCGCACCCTCGTCGACCGCGGCTGGATCGCGCCGGGCCGGGTCCCCCGCAGCGTCGTCCTCACCGAGACGGGCGCGCGGGAATGGGAGCGGTTCGCCTGCTGAGCACGCGGCGACCAGCGATCTGCGCACAGCGACGCGGGCGCCGCACCGAGCCTCGGGAGGACTCCCGGACCCGGCGCGACGCCCGCGCGGTGATCGGTGCGCGACCGATCAGGCTGAGTTCACCAGGTGATCACTCGGCGACGTAGTACATGCGCTTGTTGACGAACTCGTCCATGCCGTAGGGACCGAGCTCACGGCCGAAGCCCGAGCGCTTGGTGCCGCCGAACGGGATCTCCGCACCCTCGCCGGCCGGGGTGTTGACGTTCGACATGCCGACGTCGAGGCGCTGTGCGATCTTCGCTGCGCGCTCCTCGTCCTTCGAGAACACGGCGCCGCCGAGGCCGAAGTCCGTGTCGTTGGCGAGGTTGAGGGCGTCGTCGTCGCTCGAGACCTTGTAGACGGTCGCGACGGGGCCGAAGAGCTCCTCGCGGTACGCGTCCATCTGCTCGGTGACGTTGGTGAGCACGGCGGGGGTGATGTAGGCCGAACCGTCGTCGGCGAGTTCACCGCCGACGAGCGTCGCACCCTGCTCGACGGCGCGGTCGAGCTGCTTGCGCAGGTTCTCCGCGGCGGCGCGCGAGGACAGCGGCGAGTATCCGCCTTCGATCGGATCGGAGGGGTTCGACTTCTGCGAGCTCTGCGCGCGCTCGGTGAGGCCGGCGACGAAGTCGTCGTAGATGTCGTCCATGACGATCATGCGCTTGTTCGCGTTGCAGACCTGACCGGTGTTGTAGAGGCGGGTGCCCCACGCGGTGTCGACGGCCTCGTCGAGGTTGTCGGTGTCGAGGATGATGTAGGGATCCGAACCGCCGAGCTCGAGGACGGCCTTCTTGAGGTACTTGCCGGCGAGCGCACCGACGATCGAACCGGCCCGCTCCGAACCGGTCAGGGACACACCCTGGACACGGCGGTCGGCGATGATCGTCTCGATCTGGTCGTGCGAGGCGTAGACGGTGTTGTAGACGCCCTTGGGCACACCGGCGTCGTCCATGATCTGCTGGATCGCGGCGGCCGACCGGGGGCAGATCTCAGCGTGCTTGAGGATGATCGTGTTGCCGAGCACGAGGTTCGGGGCCGCGAAGCGCGCCACCTGGTAGTACGGGAAGTTCCACGGCATGATGCCGAGGAGCACGCCGACGGGGCGGCGCTGGATGAACGCCTTGCCGCCGGAGAACGACTTGATCTCCTCGTCCTTGGCGAATTCGGGTCCGTTGTCGGCGTAGTAGTTGAAGATCGCCTCGGAGAACTCGGCCTCCTCGACGCCCTCGGGGATGGGCTTGCCCATCTCCTCGGCGATGATCTTCGCGAGCTCCTCCTTGCGCTCACCGAAGAGGTCGGCGACCTTGTTGACGATCGCGGCGCGCTCCTCGATGGTCTTCTCACGCCAGGAGAGGTAGGCCTCGGCAGCGTCGTCGATGACCTGGCCGATCTGCTCGTCCGTCGCGGTGTCGAACCGCTCGATGATCTCACCGGTCGCGGGGTTCTCGACCCGGTAGCCGGTGGCGGCACTGACTGAATTGCTCATATCGGACTCCTTTGACTCGCGGTGCCCTGGGTGGGCTCCGGTGACGCGAATGCATGCCACTGCACCGTCTGTGGCGACGGATCGCGCATGCCTGCGTCTCACGCTATCAACACGTGACCTGAGCAACAAGTGGCGAAACCTGGGCGAATCATCACTGCTCGGACGGTCACGATGCCCTCGCCGAGGTTGTGCGGATTTCGCGGTGCATCCGACGGATTCCGCACTGCCGCACTACGGATGTCACGGTATCGGCAGAGACGCCCGTCTTCAGCGACGTCCCCGACCGCCTCGGGGGACAAGGGGCCTTCCACGGCGCACGTATTCCGGACGGTCCGGGAGCAGGGTGTTGATTTGCCGCCGACGATCGTTATACCGTGCAGTAACACCCCGTAGTAACTTACGTCACATTCGAGGCGCCGACGCTGCAGTCGGCGTCGGGAAGAGGATCAATGAAGTTCCCCATGCTCCGTCATCTGCGCGCACTCGGCTCGACTCATGCAGGGCGCATCGCCCTCGTCGCGATTCCCGCGGGCATCGTCTCCGCCGGCCTCATGGGCGGGGTCGCCCAGGGTGCCGTCCCGGTCTCGTTCTCCGTCTCCGGCAGCCAGTTCCAGATCAGCGCCTCCCAGCTCGAGGGCACCGGATTCTCCCAGTACGGCGGTGTCGCGAAGGACACCGAGGGCGGCGACCACACCGTCGCGATCGCGAACATCAAGAGCGCTGAGCTGGGCGATCTCTGCCAGTCCGCGGTCACCGACACGCCGCTCGGCAAGGTCGGCGTCCTCATCACGGCCGGAGGCGACGGCGAACCGGCGACGGCCAGCGATCTGCAGATCGGCATGACCGGGCTCAAGGGCGACGCCGAGTTCGAGAACATCCGCATCGGCGTCGACGCCTCGGACGTCGAGACCAAGGCCAAGGGCTCGCCCGGCGACTTCGCCCAGGACGCCGATACGATCTCGATCTCGGGCCTCGAGCAGACGGCCTGGAGCACCCAGGCGTCCGTCTTCACCCTCAAGGGGATGAAGCTTGAGCTCACCGACGGCTCGAAGACGTGCTTCTGATGGCTGAGGCATCGACCGATACCCAGGACGCGGCAGTCTCCCCGGACGCGCAGGCACCGCCGTCGCGGCGACGCCGCCGCAGCACCGAGAACGGCCGGGGCTTTCGGCACTGGCGTCGCCAGCGGCCGTTCATCGGCGGGGTGTTCGTCGTCCTCGGCGGGATCGAGCTCTTCTTCTCCGGCCAGCTCGACACCGGGAACATCCAGATCCAGTTCGGCATCGAGGGCCTGCAGGCCACGGTCATCCCGCTCGCGCTCGTGCTCCTCGGCGTCCTCGCGATCACGATGCCGACGCACCATGTGTTCTACGGGATCCTCGCGCTCATCGTCGCGATCTATTCGCTCGTCGGGGTCAACCTCGGCGGGTTCGTCCTCGGCATGCTGCTGGCGAGCATCGGCGCCGTGCTCGTCGTCGCCTGGATGGGACCGCGCGCCACGGCATCGGGAACTGAGGCGTCAGGAACTGGCGATGAGGGGACTGGATGAGGGCGCGGGGGCCGCGGACGGCGCTGCTTCTGGCTGCTCTCGCATTCACGGTCCCGGCGTCCGTGGGGGCCACGGCCCCCGAGGCCTCCGGGGCCGCGACGGTGGATCGGATGGGTGGCCTCTGCTCTGAGCTGACGCCCTGCGAGCGTCCGGTTCTGCCCGGCCCTGCTGCGGGACCGACGCCGCAGGTGCCCCGAGCACCGGTGGCCCCCGGACCGGCTGAACCTACCCCAGGTGACCTCGGCCCCGGAGACCCTGCACCGTCCGATTCGCCTGCACCCACCGGGCCAGCGCCGATCGGTCCTGCCCCGACAGAGTCGCCCTCGCCGACCGAGTCGCCGAGTCCGTCGGCATCACCGACGGCACCCGTCGACGCGGAGGAGGACGACACGGCCCCGGTCTTCGCGAAGACACCCGCGTCGATGGGATCGGAGAAGCTGTCGTTCACGGGGCTGAGCGGGATCTCGATCGTCACCGTGCCGACGGCCGACGGCGGGAGCATCCGCGCCCTGAAGATCACCGCGGAGTCGATCACGATCGACGGGTTCTCGCTCACGGTGCGGCCGCCCGACGAACCGGGGCTCGTGACGAAGGCCGATCAGATGACGCTCAAGGGCCACGTCAGCGTCTACCTCGGATCGATCACCGCGACGACGGCGAACGGCGATTCGGTGACCATCGGCACCGACACGCCACCGCCCCTCGACGATGTCGAACCCGGGCTGCTGCGCGTGACGATGGGCCTCGTCGGCTCGATGGCCGATTCGATCAGCTACAGCAACACCGACCAGAAGATCGTCTACCCCTGAGGTGGGAGCAGCCTCGTCGCATCCACGGCGAGGCTGCTCCGAACTCACGGTGCGACGATTTCGACCTTGAATCCGTCGGTATTCTCCAACCAGCCCGCGTAATGGTCGTCTCCCCCAGCGTGCGGATAGCGCTCGTGGTACAGCGGTTGCCACCCCTGGGCGGCGGCTGCCGTCATGATGGAATCGACGTCTGCCCGGGCGTCGGCGACGAATGCGAGATGGTTGACCCCACCTCGGCGACGGTCGAACTGTTCGGGCAGGAGGTTCGGCGACGTCGTCAGGGTGAGATATCCGCGATCGTCGCCTTTCCAGGTCTGACCGCCCGACCACTCGTGCACGCATTCGAACCCGAGCGCATCGAAGAGCCACGCCCACGAGTCCCATGACGACGACCGCTCGTCGAGCCACAGCTCGACATGGTGAAGACCGGCCACCGTCACTCTCCTGCCGCGCGCACAGCAGAGGATCCGGTGCCAGCGGCCTTGCCGGACTCCCCCGCCCGCTCCCGGAGGTAGGCGACGAAGCTCTGCGCGAGCAGGCGACCGACGTGCACGAGCTCGGCATCGGCGGCGTCGAGCTCGGCGACGATCGAGTCCGTCGTCTTCCCCTCCGGCAGCGCGACCGCGTCCGAGCGCAGCCACCGCTGGATCTGCGCGGAGTCCGTCTCCGGGTGGAACTGGGTGCCCCACGCGAACTCGCCGACGCGGAAGCCCTGCACCGGGGCGTCGGACCCGGTGACGAGGAGCTCTCCGCCATCGGGCAGCGCCATCTCCTCCTGGTGGAAGAGCACCGACGGCAGGGTCATCCCCGACAGGGCGGCGAACACCGGGTCCGCCTCCCCCGCCGAGGTGGTGTGCAGATCGTAGATGCCGATCTGCGGGCGCGCTCGCCGGGTGATCGGCGCATCCGTGGCCGCGGCGAGCAGCTCCCCGCCGAGGCAGATGTTGAAGCTCGGGAACTCACCATCGGCTGAGCGGCGCAGCAGACTCCTCACCTGCGGGAACCAGGGATTGTCCGCGTCCTCGAGGGGACCGGACGCGCCGCCGAGGACGATGAGGGCACCGAACTCGCCGAGACCGCTGCCGCCCTCCTGGCTGTCGACGTCGACCGGGATCGCGTCGCCGAGGTAGGGCCGGACGACGACCACCTCGGCGCCGGCCTCCTCCAGCCACTGACCGAACCGCTCCGGCCCGGTGCCCGTCTCGTGCTCGATGACGAGGATCTTCACACCGTTCGACCCCACTGACTACTCCGCGGTGACGTACGCCGAGGTGATGCCGCCGTCGACGGTGAACGTCGAGGCGTTGACGAACGTCGAATCGTCGCTGGCGAGGAACGCGACGGCCGCCGCGATCTCCTCGGGTTCGCCGAAGCGTCCGCTCGGGACGTGGACGAGGCGCCGCTGCGCCTGCACCGGGTCGGCGGCGAAGAGCTCCGACAGCAGCGGCGTGTTGACCGGTCCCGGGCACAGGGCGTTGACGCGGATGCCCTGCTTGGCGAATTCGACGCCGAGTTCGCGGCTCATCGACAGCACCCCGCCCTTCGACGCGGAGTACGAGATCTGCGAGGTCGCCGCCCCCATGAGCGCGACGAACGACGCCGTGTTGATGATCGATCCCGACCCCTGCTTGACCATCTGCTCGAGCGCGTACTTGCAGCAGAGGAAGACGGAGGTGAGGTTGACCGTCTGCACCTTCTGCCACGCGGCGAGGTCGGTCGTGAGGATCGAACTGTCATCGGTGGGGTTGATGCCGGCGTTGTTGAACGCGACGTCGACGCGTCCGTAGTGCTCGACGGTCCGGGCGAAGAGGTTCCTCACGTCCTCCTCCTCGGCGACGTTGACGCGGACGAACAGGCCGCCGAGCTCCTCGGCGACCTCCGGCCCGCGCGTCTCGTCGAGATCGGCGATGACGACCTTCGCCCCCTCTTCGGCCAGGCGCCGCGCGCTGGCCAGCCCGATGCCCGAGGCACCGCCGGTGATGACGCAGACTTTGTCCTTGAGTCGGGTTGCCGCAGTGGTCATTGCTCTCCTTGATGCTCTGATGTGGCCTTGATGCTCTGATGTGGCTGTGGTGGTGTGGTGGTCTCGGCCGGTCGCTCAGTCCGCCGGCTGGGTCGCGAAGAAGACGTTCTTGACCTCGGTGAACGAGGCGACCGCGTCGGGTCCGAGCTCGCGGCCGAGACCGGACTGCTTGAACCCGCCGAACGGCGTCGAATAGCGCACCGAGGCGTGCGAGTTCACCGACAGGTTCCCGGCCTCGACGCCGCGGGACACGCGCATCGCACGGTCGAGGCTCGACGTCCAGATCGACCCGGACAGCCCGTACTCGGTGTCGTTGGCGATCCGCAGGGCCTCGGCCTCGGTGTCGAAGGGCACGACCGAGAGGACGGGGCCGAAGATCTCCTCGGTGAAGTCGACCGACGAGGTCGTGGGCGGGGTGAGCACGGTCGGCGGGAACCAGAAGCCGGGCCCGGTCGGCGCGGTCCCGGTGAACGCGACATCGCCCGCAGCGACATAGCCGGCGACGCTGTCCCGGTGGGCGGCGGTGACGAGCGGGCCCATCGCGGTCTCGGGCAGGGTCGGGTCGGCGGCGGCGAAGTCCCCGACGGCCTCCTCGAGCGCGGCCATGAACTCGTCGTAGATGCCGCGCTGGACGAGCAGACGCGACCGGGAGCAGCAGTCCTGCCCCGAGTTGTCGAACACCCCGCCGGGGGCCGCGGCCGCAGCGGCGGCGACATCGGCGTCATCGAAGACGATGTTCGCGTTCTTGCCGCCGAGTTCGAGGGTGAGGTTCTTCACCTGGTCGGCGCACCCGGCCATGATCCGCTTGCCGACCTCGGTCGACCCGGTGAAGACGACCTTCCGCACGGCCGGGTGGGTGACGAAGCGCTCCCCGACGACCGATCCCTTGCCGGGGATGATCGTCAGCACGCCCTCGGGAATGCCGGCCTCCCTCGCGAGCTCCCCGATCCGGATCGCGGTGAGCGGCGTGATCTCCGCAGGCTTGAGGACGACGGTGTTGCCGGCGGCGAGCGCCGGGGCGAACCCCCACGCGGCGATCGGCATCGGGAAGTTCCACGGCACGATGACCCCGACGACGCCGAGCGGTTCGTGGAACGTGATGTCGACCCCGCCGGCGACGGGGATCTGCCGCCCGAAGAGGCGTTCGGGCACCGCCGCGTAGTACTCGATGACGTCGCGGACGTTGCCAGCCTCCCACGTCGCGTTCGAGATCGTGTGCCCGGCGTTGGCGACCTCGAGCGCGGCGAGCTCATCGATCGCGGAGTCGACGGCGGCCGCGAACCGCCGCAGCAGCCGGGCCCGGTCGGCGGGGGGCGACATGGCGCCACGTCTCGTACGCCTCGGCGGCCCGCGCGATCGCCCGGTCGGTGGCCGCGAGGTCCGCGAGCTCCACCTCGGCGATCGACTCCTCCGTGGCCGGGTTGACGACGGTGTACGTGCTCAATTCGGTGTCTCCTTCACGCTGGTGCGGTTTCACGCTGGTGCGGTCATGCTCATGGGGGCGCCGAGGCGGTCCTTCGCGGCGTCGACGAGGGCGGTGACGACGCGGGCGTCGTCCGGATTGTGCTCGGGGTGCCACTGCACCGCGAAGAGCCATCCGCTCCCGTCATCGGACCGGTGGGCGGGGTCGATCTCGATCGCTTCGATGAGGCCCTCGGCACTGCGGGCGGTGACGGTGAGTCCCGCGCCGAGGCGGTCGACGGCCTGGTGGTGGTAGCACGGTGCCGTCGCCGTCTCCCCGAGGACCGCGCGGGCGATGGTGCCCGGCTCGGTCGTCACCGCGACCTCGCCGTAGACCCCGGGCCGCGGTTGGTAGTCGGTGTGGCCGGTCACCTCGGGCAGGTGCTGGATGAGCGTGCTGCCGTGGGCGACGGCGATGACCTGGAGGCCGCGGCAGATGCCGAGGACGGGCAGACCCCGCTGCCGCGCGGCGGCGAGCAGGAGGAATTCGCTGTCGTCGCGGAACGGCTGCGAGCCGGTGCGCTCGTGCGCCGCCGCCCCGTAGGCCGCGGGGTCGACGTCGGCGCCGCCGGCGACGAGGAGCCCGTCGAGGCGGTCGAGCACCGCAGGTGACTGACCATGCGGGGGCAGGAGGACCGGGATGCCCCCGGCCGCCGCGACCATGCGGACATAGTCGGCGGGGACGAGGGCCGCCTCGGTGTCCCACACTCCCCACTGGGCCTGCTGCAGGTAGCAGCTGATCCCGATGACGGGCGGATCCGCAGGCGCTGCCGCGGATCCCTCGGCGATGTCAGAGTCGTTCGAAGCCACGGATCCTCTCCCAGTCGGTCACGGTCGCATTGTAGGCCTCGAGTTCGATGTCGGCGGCATGGACGTAGTGGCGCACGACGTCCTCGCCGAACGCCTCCTTCGCGATGTCGGAGTTCTCGAGGAGATCCCGCGCGCCGGTCAGCGTCGTCGGCAGGCGCTTCGCATCGGACATGTACGCGTTGCCCTCGGTGATCGGCGGCAGCGGGAGTTCGTGCTCGATCCCGTAGAGCCCGGCGGCGATGAGGGAGGCCGCGGCGAGGTACGGGTTGAGGTCGGCCCCGCCGACGCGGCATTCGACGCGCAGCGAGGGACCCGAGCCGACGACCCGGAACGCGCACGTGCGGTTGTCGAAGCCCCACGCGACCGCGGTCGGAGCGAAGGAGCCTTCGACGAAGCGCTTGTACGAGTTGATGTTCGGGGCGAAGAAGTACGTGAAGTCCTCGATGCACGCCAGCTGCCCGGCGATGAAGTGGTTCATCAGGGTGGAGAAGCCGTGCTCGCCGTCGCCGGCCATGACCATGTCACCGTCGGCGGAGCGGAAGCTCAGATGGATGTGGCACGACGACCCCTCCTTCTGGTCGTACTTCGCCATGAACGTGATCGACTTCCCGTGCTGGGCGGCGATCTCCTTCGCCCCGTTCTTGTAGACCGCGTGGTCGTCGCAGGCCTTGAGCGCCTGCTGGTAGCGGAAGGTGATCTCGTGCTGGCCGAAGTTGCACTCGCCCTTCGCGCCCTCGACGTAGAGGCCGGCACCGGCCATCGAGTTGCGGATGTCGCGCAGCAGCGGTTCGACCCGGGCGGTCCCGAGCAGGGAGTAGTCGACGTTGTACTGGTTCGCCGGGGTCATGCCGGTGTAGCGGGAGTTGAAGGCGTCCTCGTAGCTCGTGTCGAACGTGATGAACTCGAGTTCGGTGCCGACATGGGCGCTCAGTCCCGCCTCGGCGAGCCGGTCGAGCTGCCGCTGGAGGATCTGCCGCGGGGAGGCGGCCACGGGTTCGCCAGTGGTCCAGAACAGGTCGCAGTTGACCATCGCCGTGCCCGGCTGCCACGGCAGCAGCCGCAGGGTCTTGAGGTCCGGCTGCATGACGAGGTCGCCGTAGCCGGTCTCCCACGAGGACATCTCGTAGCCGTCGACGGTGTTCATGTCGACGTCGACGGCGAGCAGGTAGTTGCAGGCCTCCGAACCGTGCCCGGCGACGTCGTCGAGGAAGAACTGCGCTCCCAGCCGCTTGCCCTGGAGCCTGCCCTGGGCGTCGGTGACGGCGACGACGACGGTGTCGATCGAGCCGTCCTCGGTGCGGCGGCGCAGCTCGTCGAGCGTCAGGGGCTCGGCCTGCACCGATCCGCGCGACGTCCGTTGGGGCGAGTGCGCGGTCGTGGGCGCCGAGGTGATCGTCGGTTTCGGTGAGGTCGTGAGGTCGTTCATCAGGGTTTCCTCTTGTTCTCAGTTGTCGTGCGTCTGTGTCGTCAGTCTGTGTCGTGCGTCTGTGTCGTGCATCGGTGGGTGGGGATGGGGATGCGCCGAGGTGGGGAGGCGACGAGGGAGTTCGGTTATTTCAGTTCGCTCTCGGCGGCCTCGATCTGTGCGAACTCCTCCTCCGGGGCGCTCGCGACGAGGTGGTGTCGGGAGTAGAACCAGAAGTAGGCGAGCGCGACGAGGAAGACGGCTGCGGCGATGCCGGCGGCGAGGATGTCGACGAAGAACGTCGCGATGACCGCCACCGAGGCGAGGACGAGCGCGATGCCCGTCGTCACGACCCCGCCGGGGGTGCGGTAGCCGCGCTTGAGGTCAGGCTCCTTGAAGCGCAGCCGGATGTGCGAGAGGTTGAGCAGCACGTAGGAGACCGTGGCCCCGAAGACCGCGACGTTGAGGAGGACACCGCCGTTGCCGCCGGAGAGGACGGCGATGAGGAAGCCGATCGTGCCGGGGACGATGAGGGCGAGCACAGGGGTCTTGCGCTTGCCGGTGTGGGAGAGCCACTTGGGCAGGTAGCCGGCCCGGGAGAGGGCGAAGAGCTGCCGCGAGTAGGCGAAGATGATGGAGAAGAAGCTCGCGACGAGACCGGCGAGACCGGCCCAGTTGACGAAGGTCGCCAGCCACGAGTTGTCGCCGTAGGCCGCACGCAGCGCCTCGGGCAGCGGGTTGTCCGACTCGCCCATGGCGGCCGCACCGGCGATGCCCGGGACGAGGAGAAGCATGAGGGCGCCGAAGACGACGAGGATGGCCATCGCGGTGATGATGCCCCGCGGCATGTCGCGCTTGGGGTCGGCCGATTCCTCGGCGGCCAGCGGCACGCCCTCGATGGCGAGGAAGAACCAGATGCCGAAGACGAGCGAGCCGAGCAGGCCGCTGATGCCCATCGGAAGGAACGTGCTCGAGCCCAGCGCCGCCGTCGGTTCGATGTCGAAGAGGTTGCTCGCATCGAAGTGCGGGATCGCGGCGATGACGAAGACGATGAGGGCGATGACGGCGACCGCGGTGATGACGAACATCAGGCGCAGCGCCTCGCCGACGCCCCACAGGTGGATGCCGATGAAGATCGCGTAGGCGGCGAGGTAGATCGTCCACGCGGGCACGGACTCCGGCAGGATGCCGAGCGCCTGGACGTAGCCGGCGATGAAGGTCGAGATCGCCGCCGGGGCCATCGTGTATTCGATGAGGACGGCCATGCCGGTGGCGAAGCCGCCGAGGGGGCCGAGCGCGCGTCTGGCGAACCCGTATCCCGCACCCGCCGTCGGCAGGGTCGAGGAGAGCTCCGCGAGACCGAAGACCATGCACACGTACATGAGTCCCATGAGGAGGAAGGCGATGAGGAGACCACCCCACCCGCCTTCCGCGAGGCCGAGGTTCCAGCCGGAGAAGTCACCCGAGATGACGTAGGCGACGCCGAGGCCGGCGAGGAGGATCCACCCGGCCGCGCCCTTCCTCAGCTGTCGCTTCTCGAGGTAGTGCTCATCGACGTTGCCGTACTCGATGTTCTTGGACATATCCGCTCCCAGCGATTCAATGGATCATGTTCAGACCATTGGCTGGAGTCGAATGTAGTATGACCCAGATCACGGTGTCAAGAGTCGACCGAGGCTAATCTTGAGGAGTGGACGTGGATCGGAACGCAGACGGTTCAGGCGGCGGCGTGGGCGGCAAGCCCGGCGGCCGTCCGAATGTCGCTGAGGGCCCAGGTGCCGGTGAGGAGGCTGCGATCGCCGAGGAGGCCGCGGAGTCCCAGCGTCCGGCCCGACTGCGCGGCGGCAACGTCTTCGAGCACACGATCGCCGAGCTCCTCCGCGCGATCCGCCTCGGCAAGTACCTCGTCGGCGACAAGCTGCCGCCCGAGCGTGAGCTGGCCGCGCGGATCAACGTCTCCCGGGCGACGCTGCGCCAGGCGCTCAGCGAGCTTCAGACCGCCGGGGTCGTCAGCGTCCGCCGGGGACGCTACGGCGGCACCTTCGTCACGCGGCTGCCGGTCGCAGATCGGGATGCCGGGATCGACCTCGGCGAGCTCGACGATGCGGTGCGGTTCCGGCTCATCCTCGACACTGCGGCCGCCCGGGTCGTCGCCGACCGCGACCTCAGCGCCGAGGAGCGGGAGACGCTCATCGCCGCGGAGCAGGGCTGCTGGATGCCGCTGGGCAGCTCGGCCGAGGACATCGAGCAGTTCCGCGCCCTCGACGCGCGGTTCCACCTGACGATCGCCGAGCTCACGGGAATCCCCTCGCTCGCCGAGGCGGCCGCGACGACCCGGGACCGGCTCAATGCGCTGCTCGATCAGATCCCGTTCATCCACACGAACGTCGAGCACTCGTGTATGCAGCATGCGCGGATCGTCGAAGCGATCTTCGACCACGACGCCGAGGCGGCGGCGACGCTCGCCGCGCAGCACGCCGAGGGCACCGAGCAGCTGCTTCGCGGATTCCTCGACGGGAAGTGACCGAGGGCGACCGACCGAGCGCGATCGACCGGAGGCAGGCCCGCCTCGGCGAGGACATCACCCGGCGACGAGCCGGCGAGCCTCCTCCTGGTGGGCGGCGATGAGGGCCTCGGTGTCGAGCGTCTGGCCGTCAACACCGATCGCGCGCCCGTCGCGGACGCGCCAGGCTCCGGCGACCATGACCCTGTCGGCCTTCTCCGCCCCGCAGAGGACGAGGGCGGGAATCGGATCGTGCGCGCCGGAGAACGCGAGCCCGTCGAGGCGGAACAGTGCGAGGTCGGCCTGCTTGCCGACGGCGATCTCGCCGATGTCGTCGCGTCCCAGGGCCGCCGCGGACCCCCGGGTCGCCCAGTCGAGGACGCGGTCGCAGGTGACCGCCTCGGCGCCGTAGCGCAGACGCTGGATGTAGAGGGCCTGGCGGACTTCGCGGATGAGGTTCGAGGCGTCGTTCGAGGCGGAGCCGTCGACGCCGAGTCCGACGCTGACGCCGGCGTCCTCGAGTTCGACGGCACGGGCGATGCCCGAGGCCAGGCGCATGTTCGACGTCGGGCAGTGGGCGACGGAGACCCCGGCCGCGCCGAGGCGGACGATCTCCTCGTCGTCGAAGTGGACGCCGTGGGCGAGCCACGTGCGGTCGCCCAGCCAGCCCACGGATTCGAGGTAGTCGACGGTGCGCAGGCCGAAGCGCTCACGGCAGAAGTCCTCCTCGTCGAGCGTCTCGGCGAGGTGGGTGTGGAGGCGGACGTCGAGGTCGGCGGCGAGTGCGGCGCTGTCGCGCATGAGTTCGGTCGTCACGGAGAACGGGGAGCAGGGGGCGAGGCCGATCTGGACCTGCGCGCCGGCGCCGCGCTCGTGGTAGGTCTCGACGAGGCGACGCGAGTCGGCGAGGATCACTTCGGCGTCCTGGACGGTCTGCTGCGGCGGCAGGCCTCCGTCGTCCTCACCGAGCGACATCGAGCCGCGGGTGAGCATCGCGCGCATGCCGAGGTTCCGGACGACACCGACCTGGATGTCGATGGCATCGTCCATGCCGGTCGGGAACAGGTAGTGGTGGTCGGCGGCGGTCGTGCATCCGGACTCGAGGAGTTCGGCCATCGCGACGGTCGTCGCGAGCTCGAGGGCGCGCGGGGTCAGGCGCGCCCAGACGGGGTAGAGGTTGGTCAGCCAGCCGAAGAGCGGGAGGTCGGCGACGGGCGCCCAGGCGCGGGTGAGCGTCTGGTAGAAGTGGTGGTGGGTGTTGATGAGCCCGGGCGTGATGACGTGTTCGCTCGCGTCGACGACCTCGTCGGCAGGGGTGGCGGGGGTGCCTCCGGCGGGCACGAGTTCGACGATCGTGCCGGATTCGGTGTCGACGACGATGCCGCCGCGTGCGGCAGTCGCGTCGTGGGTGTCGTGAGCTGTGGGGCTCTCCGCCGAGGTCGCACTTTCGGTTCGGGTGGAGCGCCCGAGGTGGACGGCCAGGGGGTTGCGCAGCCAGATTCTCGTCATCGTCATCGCCTCTCGATGGGTGGGCTGTCGCGGTCGGGCGCGTGCCCGACCGCCGGTGAGGCGAGGACGCTGGGGCCATCGCCACCAGCTCAGGTTTCACGGCGTCTGCTGCTCCGCCGGTCGGTGAGGGGGTCACCCGCTCTGTGCGGATCCGCCGCTGATTTGTGCGCGGAACCGACACCGACAAGACTGAACTCTAACATGTGCTCCGCATCACGATTTCGAGTTGCCAACCCGACAGCATTCGCTTAGCATTCTGCGATAAGGAAAAATACTTTCGCATCTTGGAAGTGATAATCGCCAGAGGAACATTCCGGACGACCTCAACGGAAGCAGTACAGCGATCCGATCCCCTCAAGGCGCAGGCCGGGTTCACGATGTGAGCCTTCGTTCCAGGGCGGTGCACTGACGCACTCCCGGACGGCACCGCCTTCAGCGACCGGCCAGCAGGTTCGCGCCCGACCATTTCGGGGAGCGAACAGGAATTCGATGGAGAAGACAATGTCGGTGTCCAAACAGTCCAAGCACAAGACGCAGCGGCCAGAGGACGAGCGGCTGCCGGTCGGCACGTCGTTCGCGTACGGCCTGCAGCACGTCCTCACGATGTACGGCGGCATCATCGCCGTCCCCCTCATCATCGGCAAGGCCGCCGGTCTCGACGATGCCGGCATCAGTGTGCTCATCGCATCGTGCCTGTTCATGGGTGGTCTGGCGACGATCCTGCAGTCGTGGGGCGTGCCGTTCTTCGGCTCCCAGCTCCCCCTCGTCCAGGGCGTGTCGTTCGCCGGCGTCGCGACGATGACGGCGATCCTCGCGGGCGGCGACGGTCTGCCCGAGGTCTTCGGAGCAGTGCTCGTCGCCTCGGCGATCGGGCTCATCGTCGCGCCGGGATTCGCCCTCATCGTCAAGTTCTTCCCACCGGTGGTCACGGGCACCGTCATCACGACGATCGGCCTCTCGCTCATGCCGGTGGCGGCCGGGTGGGCGATGGGCGGAAACGCCGAGGCGCCTGACTACGGCAGCGCCCGCAACATCCTCATCGCCGTCGGCACTCTCGCCGTCGTTCTGCTGCTCAGCCGCATTCCCGTCGCGATGATCTCGCGTCTGTCGATCCTCTTGGCGATCGTCGTCGGAACCGTCGTCTGCCTGATCTTCGGCTGGGCGGACTTCTCGAACGTCCTCGATCGCGGCATCTTCGCGTTCCCCGAGCCGTTCGCATTCGGCATGCCGACGTTCTCCGCTGCGGCGATCATCTCGATGTTCATCGTCATCATCGTCACCTTCGCCGAGACGACGGCCGACATCATCGCCGTCGGCGAGATCGTCAAGACGAAGGTCGACTCGAAGCGCATCGCGAACGGCCTGCGCGCCGACATGCTCTCCTCGGCCGTCTCGCCCGTGTTCAACTCGTTCACGCAGTCGGCGTTCGCGCAGAACGTCGGCCTCGTGGCGATCACCGGCGTGAAGTCGCGATTCGTCGTCACCGCCGGCGTGTCATCCTCGTCGTGCTCGGTCTGCTGCCGGTCATGGGCGGAGTCGTCGCAGCGATCCCGTCGCCGGTGCTCGGCGGTGCCGGCATCGTCCTCTTCGGCACGGTCGCGGCCTCGGGCATCCGGACGCTGTCGAAGGTCGAGTACGAGGGCAACCTCAACATGATCATCGTCGCGGTCTCCCTGGCCTTCGGCATCATCCCCGTCGTCGAGCCGGACTTCTACAACTCGTTCCCGTCGTGGGTCGGCATCATCCTCCACTCGGGCATCTCGTCGGCGACGATCATGGCTGTGCTGCTCAACCTCATCTTCAACCACATCGGCGCGAAGACGAAGGACCGCTCGGACCGGTCGGTGTTCGTCGCGGGCACCGGGCGCGTGGTTCGGCAGCAGGACCTCCAGCGTCTTCTCGACCACGAGGCGATCCTCGCCGAGGGCGACACGATCAAGGACGGCAAGATCGTCGACTGCAACGGCGAGGAGGTCCCCGTCGTCACCGATGACCAGCACGAGAAGATCGTCGAAGCCACGAAGAACGGTGAGGTGAAGACGAAGGACGACGTCCGCCGAGTCATCGAGGAATCGGAGAAGTAACCCGCCGAGGTTGTCGTCCGTGATCGTCGGCGTCACGTAGCGCGGGTGATCGTGAGTGTCGCACAGAGTCGGTGATCGTGAGCGTCGCGCGGTGGGGGTTGTCAGAACGGCGGGGGTTCTCCGTTGTCCCACACCCATTCCCTGCCTTTCGGGGCCTTCCACTCGATCGACCCGAACTTCGGCATCCACCCGGGGTGTCCGCTGCCTCCTTCGGGCCCGGGACATTCGGCGGACCGCCGCACCTCACCCGGGCGGCGGACTTCGCCGCCCTGCTCGCACGGTGCGTCATTCGGACCGGGCAACCTCGGTGGTTCAGGCGTGACGCTTGGAACGCGCGACGTCGATGGATCGGCCGGAACGGACTGATCCGGTGGATTGAGCTGATCCGGCGGGTCCGGTGAGTCTGGCGAGTTCGGGAGATCCGGTGAGTCCGGCGGGCTCCATGGCCCCGGCGTATCGGGCGAATCCGATAACCCTGATGAGTCGGGCGGAGCAGATGGGCCGGGCGGGTCGGCGTCACCGATGTCGCGCATGAGTCTCGCGTTCTCCGCGTTCACCGGGTGATCAGGTGGCGATACGGTCGCGGTGCTGCCATGGGCGAAGCGGTACTCGACCACCCCGGGTTCCACCATCCGCACCGAGTACTTTCCATCGGTTTTCGCCTGGTGGTGCTGTTTGCAGAGCGGATGGAGATTGCCGAAGACGGTCTTGCCGCCGGATGCCGGATCGTCGTGATCGAACGGGATGATGTGGTCGATCTCCGAGGTCTCGGCCCGTCGTCGACAGCCCGGAGCGGTGCATCCGCGCCACTGGGCGATGAGCGTCTGCCGGATCGCGGCGGGAATCTGATAGCTGAGGGCCTTCGCGTCGATCGGAGTGCCGGTCGCCGGGTCGGTGAGGATCCGGGTCCATGTTCTCGAGTGTGCGGCAATGTATCGCGCCGTCTCGGCGGGAACCGGGGATCCGTCGGAGAAGGTACCCGGCAGATCCGCCCGCTGTGCCAGGGACATGCAGGGCACGGTGGTGATCATCTTCGCTTGGGCACGCATCCAGAACTCGTCGGTCGGCATCGAGACCGTCAGAGCGAAAGCCACCCGACCGAACTCATCCCGCTCAACGCCGGGAAGTCGGTGCAATCTGTGCGGGACGGCAGGGCCTGTGGGCGAAGAGAGGTCGTGGGAACCGTCCTCGGAATCGGCGATGAACTCTGAGGCGTCGCCGCCGGAGCCTCCAGCATTGGCCGCAGCGGCGACTGCGGCATCGATGTCCTCGGCAGTCCTGACGTCGTCGAGGTCGAGGGGAATCTCCGTTGTCGTCGTCTCCCCCGTGTCGGTGTCGTGGGCGCGCACCTGAATGCAGACCTGAGGAACCGTGCGCGTGAAGATGTCGAACATGAGTGCGGCGATGCCGCGGTCGTCGTCGATGACGGCACCCGGAGGAAGCTGGTCGGCGATGGCTGCGGTGCTGCCGTTGCGGATGAGCTTCGCGAACGCCTCGATCCGCACATAGAGGGCCTGCAGGTCTGCAGACGATCCGGTCAGGGTCAGGCACGCTGTGCCGTCGGGATACGTGGTGAGATCGACGCGACGGTGTTCGCGGGCGCTCTCGGTCCGTTCCTCGTTCGGCTGCAGGACGGCGATCTTCATCGCGAGCGACTTCTTAAAGGTTTCGATGGTGATGTCCGCACGGCGCTCGTCGAGGTAGCGGTCGACGGCGTGCAGATTCGTGAACCTGAGATGGCGGCACGCCTGCGCGGCGGCGAGGATGTGCTCGATGGTGAACTCTCCGGCCGCACATCGCGCGTGGAACTTGGGCAGTCCGTGGACGAGCGTCATTGCGGCGACGATGTGTGCGTAGGTGCCGGACACCGTCGAGCCGCGGATCGCTGAGAGCTCAGCGAGGTCTTCGGTGTGGGAGAACCGGTGAACCCATCCGTCCATCGTCTGAGTCTCGCTGAACTTGGGGAATCCCGGCAGAAACACCGAATCGGCACCCTGTGTTGAATCGGCACCCCGTGTTTCTGGACCGCCCTCAGCGGGCGCCGCGACGGGTGGCTCGGTATCGTCTGCATCGGAGTTGCCGGGCTCCGCATCGATCGAGCCGGGGACCGATATGTCATCGAGGTCATCGACCTCGGTATCCGAAGAGCTCCCGGCAACTGGGGAGACCCCAACATCTGAAGAGCCCCCGGCAACTGAAGAGACAGCGCCGTCGCCGCCGGTCTCACTCTGGTCGTCGGGCTCATCACCGCTGCCGTTGCGCGCGCGAGCGAACCTCCACGCAGTCTCGCTGAAGGTCGCATGGCGGTAGGGGCTGCCGGGATCAGGATTGAAGAGGTCGAGATGACCGATGACATCGGCGAGGAAGGCGCGGGCCGTCGCTTCGAGAGCGGCGATCTGCGCCCGGTCCGAGGATGTGTAGACCGCGTAGACGTCGGCGTAGGGAGAGGTCGGGTCGACCTCGACACCGCGGGGATTCGAGCCAGGCTGATCTGCGGATGGAACCGATTCGATTGTGTCAGTCACGGGAGTCACCTGTCTTCCCACATCAGCGTGGCTAATGACATTAGTGTAGTTCACGTCACATTCGATGTCAATGCCTATTTCGAAACTCGTTCGAACGTGAAATTCATTCGCTTCGCAGTGCTCAGCGATTTTCGGGAGCGGTCGCCGGGCGGAAACGCGATATCCGAGTGCACCTCGGATAGTCAGACCGGGCATACGGCGCCCCCGCTTCTTCCGTCCAGCCTCGACGGGCACCGGGGTCCTGCGACGTGCATTGCGAGTGGAACCGGACTGGTTCCCGCTATTCGGAGCGCTGGGAGCATCAGGTAGAACGAACCCGCCGAGCGAATCCAGTCCGTCGCGAATACGGGGCGCTGGTCGAGTCCGCGTCACCACGAGAACCCAGCCCGGTCCGCCCTCGGCACGTGACTGCGAGTCGCCGCCGCGATCTGCTTTTCAAGGGAATCGGTGAGTACCCGGACGGCACTCCGCGCACCCGCTCGGCACTCCGAACGTCGAACTCACGGGCACCTCAAACCGCCGTCGACGCACGTGACCGCACGTCGAGACGCATGCTCAGCGTCTCAAAAGCCCGGACCGCTACTCAGCGTCTCAGACATCCCGTCTCGGACTCAGCGCCCGAGACTCCTCTGCTTGGTTCCGGCCGCCTCACACCTCGCGGGTCAGCAGCCCGGGCAGCTCGGTCATCGAGTCGAACGTGGCGTCGGCGCGACGGCGAGCAGGGCTTCGGGCCGCTGATGGACGGGTGAGGGAGGGCAGAAGCCGAAGACGAACGATCCGGCAGCCCGCCCCGCGATGACGCCGGTGGGCGAGTCCTCGATGACGGCCGCCTCGGCGGGATCGACGCCCAGCGCATCCGCAGCGGCGAGATAGACGTCGGGGGCCGGTTTCGACTTGGGGAGCTCCATGCCGGAGAAGATCCGGCCCTCGAAGACGTCGTAGAGGCCGATCTTCTTCAGCTGCAGCTCGATCTTCGGGCGATCGGCGCTCGACGCGCACGCGAGCCTGCCCGGATACGCCGGCACGATCGTCCGCACAGCCTCGACGACTCCGGGAATGGCCTGCAGGGAGGCCTCGAGCTCGACATTGCGCCGCCGCCGGAAATCGGTGAGCCACGCGTCGTCGATGCGGAATCCCGTGTGCGCCTCAATGACGTCGGCCTCGTCGCGCAGCATCTTGCCGACGAACCGCGCGACCGCCTCCTCCTTCGACAGGTTCCAGCCCAGTTCGGCGAGCATGCCGCGCAGCACCCCGTTCGTGATGCTCTCGGAATCGACGAGGACGCCGTCACAGTCGAACAGCACGGCAGCGAATTTCGGGCTCAGATCCATAGGGTCGATTCTGTCATCCGCCGAGGCCGATTCCGTCATTTGTCGCGCGCTCACCCGGCCTCCCGCGCTCACCTGGCTTCGAAGTCGCGTCGATGTCCTCGCCGAGGCGGCCGACCCGAATCCCACAGCACCCACCGTCGCGGTGGTCCCGGACGCCCCGAACCGTCGCGGTGATCCCGAGCATCCGCAGCGTCACGTCGGTGGCGCGACCCCGTTCACGTCAGCCCTGCGACCCCGCCGGACTCTGCGAACGCCGAGTAGAGCAGCAGCCCGGACCCGAGCGCGCACCCGACGATGACGAGACCGAAGAGCGTCAGCCATCCCCCTGCGGGCACGGACGAGCCGCGGCTGAGGATGTAGGCGTCGGACTGCTGGACGTTGCGGCGGCGCGTGTGGACGCGGATGACCTTGACGAGGTCCTTGAGCGAGCCGAGGGCGAGCGCGACGCCGAGGCCCGCGACGAAGACCGCGATCCACTCGAGCGGGAGGAAGACGACGAGCAGCTGCGCGGCGATCGCCGTGCACACGGCGATGACGACACCCGCGACGTTGCGGATGAAGATGAGGGAGATGAGGAGGACGAGGGCTCCCAGCGACAGTGCCAGCGGTGCCCAGCCGTAGATCGCCGAGGTGATGAGGACGAGTCCGAGGACCGCGGGCGCCGGGTATCCCCAGAAGCCGGACCAGGTGGCCGAGAATCCGACCCGACCGAAGGAGTTCATCTGCCCCGAATGGTCGAAGTTGAGCGAGATCCCGCGCACCACTCGGCCGGTCATGAGCGCGGCGAACGCGTGCCCGAGCTCGTGGACGAACGTGACGAAGAGTCCGAAGAACCGCCAGATCGCCGGCGTCATCGTGATGACGAGCGGGATGCCGAGGATGATGAGCAGCTGCGTCGGACCGAGGTCGAGACCGTCACCGCGCCCGAATCCCGAGGTGATCGCCTCCCACCACGTCGACACGCCCTGCTGCAGGTCCATCGTCACCTCACTCGCCCGTTGCGCAGTCCGCGCGCCGTCGTGGCGCGCGCCTGCCCCGCACCCGCGCCGTTCCCGGCCGGGCCTGAGCGCTCAAGTCTAGGAAGTGACCCTGAGTGGCACGCTCAGACGATCGCCAGCTGGGACTCGGGATCGAAGAGGCGGGCCGCGCGGGATCCGCTGCCACCCACATCCGCTCGCCGATCCGCGGCACCGCTCCCTTGGGAAGTCGAACGACGAAGGGCCTGTCGCCGAGGTTGCCCACCGTCCCCGACGACGTGGCCTCTTCGGCCGGTGACGATCCCGTTCCCGCGGTGCCGGTCAGTGCCCCGTAGACGTAGGTGTCCGAACCGAGCTCCTCGACGAGATCGACCTCGAGTTCGAACGCCCCCTCCCCCGCCGCGGCGGGACGGAGGTCCTCCGAGCGGATGCCGAGGACCACCTCGGCGCCCGTCGCGGGAAGGCCCCTGTCGATGGGCACAGCCGCGCCGCCGACGCTGACCGCGGACTCACCGCGGCGAGCGGGGAGGAGATTCATCGTCGGTGAGCCGATGAAGCTCGCGACGAAGAGCGAGGCGGGGTGGTCGTAGAGTTCGCGCGGGGTGCCCACCTGCTCGATGCGTCCGGCGTTCATGACGACGACGCGGTCGCCCATCGTCATCGCCTCGGTCTGATCGTGGGTGACATAGACGGTGGTCACGGCGAGTTTGCGCTGCAGGGCTGCGATCTGTGCGCGGGTCTGCACCCGCAGCTTCGCGTCGAGGTTCGACAACGGCTCGTCCATGAGGAACACCTGGGGCTGTCGCACCAGGGCTCGGCCCATCGCGACCCGCTGCCGCTGCCCGCCGGAGAGTTCGCGCGGCTTCCGGTCGAGCAGCCCGTCGAGTTCGAGCATCGCGGCCGCCGTCTCGATCTGCCGGCGTCGCTGCGCCTTCGGCATCCCCGAGTTCTTCAGCGAGAACTCGAGGTTGCCCGCCACGCTCATATGCGGATAGAGCGCATACGACTGGAACACCATGGCAACGTCGCGGTCCTTCGCCCCGATGTGGGTGACGTCGGCGCCGCCGAAGGAGATCCGGCCCTCGGTGGGGTGCTCGAGTCCCGCGAGCATCCGCAGCGTCGTCGACTTCCCGCAGCCGGACGGTCCGACGAGGACGAGGAACTCCCCGTCGGCGATGTCCAGGTCGAACCCGGAGACCGCCGGCGCGTCGGCTCCGGGATAGCGGAGACTGACAGCGGTGAGCGCGACATTGACCATGGTGTTCTCATTCCTGAAAAGAGGTGTGCCTGACGAGGGGTGCGGTCACTTCAGCTTCTCCGGGACGTCATTGTCGTAGAGGCTCTGCATCTCGTCCTGCGCGGACTGCAGCTGCTCGGTGACGTCGACGTTCGAGGTGAGGATCGTCTGCAGCGACTTCGCGATGGTCAGGTCCCCACCGGGCAGGAGCACGCGACCGGGATCCTGGGTGCGGGTCTTCGCGAGCTGTTCGACGGCGACCTGGAACTGCGGAGTCGTCTCGTACACCGCGCCCATGTCCGCGTCGGTGCGCACCGGCAGGTACCCGGTGCCCTCGGAGAACAGCGCCGTGTTCGCGCTGTTCGTCAGGTAGTCGAGGAACATCGCCGAGGCGAGCTGCTCCTCCGGCGACGACTTCGCCGAGATCGCGACTCCGGCTCCGCCGGTGGGCACCACGGCCTCCGTCTCCGCAGGTCCGCCCGGAAGGAAGCCGACGCCGACTTCGAAGTCCGCGGTGTCGAGGATGCCCTTGAGCGACCCGGTCGATGCGAGGATCTGGCTCGTGGCACCGGCGGCGAAGTCGTCCTCCGGCGTTCCGCTCGAGACGGTCGCCCAGCCGTCCTGCGTCGAATCCTGAGCGAACTGCACGGCTTCGACCGTCTCGGGACTCGTCATCGCCGACATGTCCCACTCACTGCTCCAGCCTCCGCCGTAGCCCCACACCAGGTTGCCGAGGATCCAGGCCGGGTAGGAGTCCTCCTTGGGGTAGGCGAGCGCGGAGTTCGCGACTTCGGCCTCCTGCAGCTGCTCGGAGTTCGCCTTGACCTCGTCCCACGTCGCCGGTGCCCTGTCCTCGAGGCCGGCCTCCGCGTACTGATCCTTGTTGTAGTAGAAGATCGGAGTCGACCGGGCGTAGGGCACCGCGTAGTGGGCGTCGTCGTAGAGGTAGTCGTCGTAGAGGGTCTCCTGGTACGTCGAGGTGTCGGCACCCGCTGCCTCGAGAGCCTGATCGACCGGCAGCAGCGAGTCGTTCGCGAAGTTCGTGAACCATGTCGCGTCGGAGACGACGACCATGTCGCCGACGTCATCGGAGGTCTGCGCGGTCTGGAACCTCTGCGACACCTCTTCGTAGTTCGCGCCGGCGGTGACGAGTTGGACCTCGATGCCCGACTCCTCGGTGAAGCCGGCGATGATCTCCTCCTCGATCTCCATCGACCCGCCGGGATGGTTGGACCAGAACGTGATCGATTCCGCCGGTTCGACACCGGTGAAGTCGACGTCGGCACCGGCGGCGGAGTCGGATCCGACGCTCGGTCCGCAGGCGCTCATCCCGAGCGCGGCAAGTCCGAGGACGGCTGTGGACAGGGTGAGGCGGGGGCTGAAGCGGGGGCTGAAGCGGGGCATTGGCTCTCCTTGGTCTCTTCTCTGGGTGGGTGACGGGTGGGAGGTCGGATTCGGGGTTCGGACGGTCTACTTCACGGCACCCTGAGTGAGGCCGGAGACGATGTGGCGCTGCAGCGCGGCGAAGACGATGAGGACGGGAACGATGACGAGGACCGCGCCGGCCATGAGGTACCCGTAGCTGCCTGTCTGCCCCTCGACCGACTGGAGGAGGTTGAGACCGACGGGCAGCGTCATGTTCTCCGGGGTGTCAGTGATGACGAGCGGCCACATGAAGGAGTTCCATTCGGTCACGATCGTCACCAGCGCCACCGTCGCGATGGCCGGCGCGGAGACCGGAACGACGATGCGCCACAGTCGCTTCCAGTGCCCGGCACCGTCGAGCTCGGCGGCCTCGAGCATGTCGACGGGCAGGGTCTTGAACTGCTGACGCAGCAGGAACGTGCCGAAGGCCGTGCCGAGTCCCGGCAGCAGGATCCCCCACAGCGTGTCCCGTCCCCCGAGGGCGGAGATCGTCAGGTAGTTCGGCAGAAGTGCGACCTCGGGCGGGACCATGAGGGCGACGAGGATGCCGAGGAAGATGACGTTCTTGAACCGCACCCGGATGAAGACGAGAGCGTAGGCCGAGGTGATCGCCAGGACCACCTTGATCACCGACCCGACCGTGGTGACGATGACGCTGTTGAGGAGGATCCGCCCGAGCGGCACCCGGTCGGCGACGGCCTCGTAGTTGCCGAGCGTCGGTTCCTGCGGCAGCAGCGTGGGCGTCAGCGTGATGATCTCACCCGGGGGCTTGAACGAGGCGATGACCATCCATGCCAGGGGCAGCACGATGAGCGCGATGGCGATGAGCAGCGGCAGATAGCCGGTGAGGATCGTGTCGGCCAGATTCCGGGGGGCGAAGGCCTGACCCCATGTCGCGCGGTCCCGCGTCCGCGGGGGCAGATCCTGTCGGCTCGCCGAGGTGGTCGCCCCGGTTCCGGAGGAACCGCTGCCCGACGCCGCTCCACCGTCGCGGACAGGCGTCTCCGGTCCCGCCTCGGCGACGGTCTTCTGCGTCCTCATGAGTAGTGCACCTTCCGTTCGACGTAGCGCATCTGCACCGCCGTGATGACGAAGAGGGCGGCGAAGAGGACGACGGAGATCGCGGCGGAGTACCCGGCGCGCTGGTAGACGCCGAATCCCTGCAGGAAGAGCTCGAAGACGATCGTGTTCGTGCCGTTGCCGTTGGGTGTCATGATGCGCAGGATGTCGAAGGCCTGCATCGACGACAGGATCGTGGTGATGACGAGGAAGAACGTCGTCGGCCCCAGCAGGGGGAGGCTGATCGAGACGAACCTGCGGAGAGGACCGGCATGGTCGATCGCCGCCGCCTCGAGAAGGTCCTTGGGCAGCGACTGCAGCCCGGCCAGATACACGACGGCGCAGTAGCCGAGGTTCTTCCACACGTAGACGACGATGACCATGAGCAGGGCGAGGTCCGGGTCGAGGTACCACTCCGGGGAGTTCCGGCCGAAGAAGGCGAAGACGTGGGAGAGGAGACCGAGCTGCGGGTCGAAGATGAAGTTCCAGACCATGCCGACGCCGACCCCGGAGAGCACGTACGGGGAGAACACAGCCGTCCGGGCGACCGTCCGGCCGGGGATCTGCTTGTTGAGCACGAGGGCGAGCGCAAGACCGAGGGCCATCGAGATCACCACCGTCGAGACCGTGAAGATCAGGGTGACCCGCCACATGTCGAGGCCGGTCGGCGAGGTGAAGAGGGTGACGTAGTTGCCGAATCCGATGAAATCGGCGCTGTTCGATCCGAGTCGCCAGTCGAGCAGGGAGTAGTAGACGTTCGAGGCGAGCGGATAGTAGATGAACGCGAGGATGAGGAGGATGTTCGGACCGATGAATGCCGCGAAGATCGCCCATTCGCGGAGTCCGCGTGTGCGCTGTTCACGCTGCGCCGAGCTCGTCCGCGTCAGGCTCATCGGCATCCTCCGTCATGGTCGGGGGTCATCGGGCAACCGGACCAGTGTCGCGAGGTTGAATGAACCCCGGGCATGATCTGCTTGAACGCTGAGATGCTGGTCGGTGAATGGGCCGGGAGCGTCCGCAGACGGCTCGTGACCAGACCTCGCGCGGCCCGGCTGACCTGCGGTGACGCCGCCACATGGACGGAGGTCGACGCCGCGGTGAACGTGTTGCCCGTGAGTTCATCTCTGCCTTCCAGGCATCGCTGCCCGGCGCCCCAGCCCGGCAGTCCGTCCGCGACAATCCTCCCTGTCGCTTAAGATCGAAGGGAGGGGAAGTTCGCCGAGGCGGCCCCCACTGTCCGGGAACCCTGAGCTTCCGTGACTACGATGGTCACAGGCCCAGCACACGGTAAGGAGTCTCCATGCCCCGCGAGCGCGCGTTCGCCCAGGTCGATGTCTTCTCGAGCGTTCCCTATCGCGGCAATCCCGTCGCCGTCGTCCTCGACGCCGAAGGCCTGAGCGACGACGAGATGGCGCAGATCGCGAACTGGACGAACCTCTCGGAGACGACATTCGTCCTCCCGCCCACCGACGACCGCGCCGACTACCGCCTGCGCATCTTCACGAGGACCCGCGAGCTGCCCTTCGCGGGACATCCGACGCTCGGTTCCGCGGCGGCGTGGTTGCACGCGGGCGGCCGGCCCCGGCGCGCGGACCGTCTCGTCCAGGAGTGCGGGGTCGGTCTCGTCGAGCTGCGCCGCGGCACCGCCGCAGATCAGCTCGCCTTCGCCGCCCCGGATCTCCTTCGGTCCGGTCCCCTCGACGAATCGTTCGTGTCCGACATCGCCGCCGCCCTCGGCATCGATCGCAGCGAGATCCTCGACACGCGTGGGTCGACAACGGTCCGGGCTGGGCCGCGGTCCGCCTCGCCTCCGCAGACCAGGTGCTCGCGCTCACCCCCGACTTCTCGGCGATCCCCGACACGAAGCTCGGCGTCGTCGGCGCTCACCCCCACGGGTCCGATCACGAGTACGAGGTCCGCGCATTCGTCCCCGGGGTCGGGATGGCCGAGGATCCCGTGACCGGCAGCCTCAATGCCTCCGTCGCCCAATGGCTGATGGACTCCGGCCTCGTCCCGGATGCCTACACCGCGACACAGGGCACGGCGATCGGCCGTGCCGGCGTCATCTCGATCACCCGGGACGGCGATGCCGTCTGGGTGGGCGGCCCGACGACCGTGTGCTTCACCGGCACCGCGAACGCGTGAGGGCAGGACGATGACGAACGCACTCCGCCCGACCGATCTGCCGGTCACCGCGGTCCACGGTCGCGTCTACTTCGGACTCCAGGCCCTCCTCGGCGCCGCATGGTGGGCAGGCGTCTTCACGGTGCCCGGCGTGCGCACCGCGACCCTCGGACCGCTCGACCCCATCGTCGTCGCCGTCTTCGACATCCCCCTCTTCGTCCTCGCCTCGGCGGCCGTCGCCTTCGGAGTCCGCCTGGCGGTGTGGGTCGTCGTGCCGTGGACGATCCTCGTCGCCCTCGGCATGGCCGTCTACGCGACCGTGACCACGCAGGCCGGACTCGGCGCGGTCGCCATGATCGCGGCCGCCGTCGCCGGCGTCGTCGCCGGGTCTCTCGTCGTTTACGGACGCGTGCCGAGCGAGCGCCTCCTCGTCGGGCCGTTCGCCTTCCGCAGCTCCCGGACCGACGGTGAGAACGCACTTCTCATGCGCACGTTCGCCCAGCTCGTGTGCTTCTGGGGCGTCTTCCTCGTCATCCTCCCGTGGATCATCAAGTCCCTCGAGGAGCGGTGGCAGCTCGACGTGAAGTTCCCCTTCCTCGTCGTCCTCGCCGGTTTCGCGCTCCTCGTCCTCGCGAGTGCGCTCGGCATCTGGTCGGCGGTGACGATGGCGCGCTACGGCGGGGGCACCCCGCTGCCCTCGGCGATGCCCAACCGCCTCGTCGACGACGGCCCGTACCGCTTCGTCCGCAATCCCATGGCCGTCGCCGGGGTCGTCCAGGGCGTGGCGATCGGCATGTTCATCGAATCGTGGCTCGTCATCGTCTACGCGATCGCCGGGTCCCTGCTGTGGAATTGGATGATCCGCCCCCATGAGGAGGCGGATCTGCGGCAGCGCTTCGGTGCCGACTTCGACGACTACAGCGCCGAGGTGGCCTGCTGGGTCCCCGGACGCCGTTCCCGCTGACCTCGCCCGTCCCGCTGACCTTGCTCAGGCGGCCAGATCGCCGAGGCGGCCAGGTCACACCCCCGCTTCGTGCACGGTGACCGCGTAGCCGTCCGGATCGCTGAAGGTGAACGTCAGACCGAACGGGCTCTGGGACGGCGGTCGCAGGATCTCCACCCCCGCCTCGGCGAGTGCGTCATGGAGCTCCGCGGTGCCCACACAGCTCAGCCACAGCGCCACCCCGGTCCCCGGCCGCTCGACGGCGTCGAGATCGACACCGGGCAGCGGTTCGCGGACGGCGAGGGGGATCGGCTCAGTCGCGAAGACGACGGCGCCGGGAGGACTGGCCGGCGCTCGGGTCAACCCGAGCCGCGTCTCGTAGAAGTCGGCGGCGTCCTCGACATCGCGCACCTGCAGGGCGACGAAATCCACTCCGTTGACGATCATGACTGCTTCCTTCCCTCATGCTCCGACGCTGCCCTCGTCACCGCGAACTCATCGGAACTTTCATATGTCAGGTTTCTGACATTCCCACCGTATGTCAGAATATTGACATGAGTCAAGAGAGTCCTCGCCTCGAATCGCTGATCGGGTATCAGCTCAAGCACGTGCAGTCTCTGCTGAAGTCGCGGATGGACGAAGTCCTCCGACCGCTCGGCCTCTCGACGCCGCAGTACGCGTGCCTCGAGCTGCTCGAGCGCAGCCCTGGCGCATCGAATTCGGAGCTCGCCCGCGGCGCGTTCGTCACCCGGCAGGCGATGAACACGCTGCTGCGCGGCCTGCAGGATCGCGACCTCGTCACCCGACCCGACACCGTCGAGTCGGGGCGAGCCCGGCCGACGACGCTGACTGCCGACGGGCAGACCCTGCTCGCTCAGGCGTCGAGACTGGTCGAGGGGATCGAGGAGCGCATGGTCGCCGGCCTCGACCAGGCGGGGCGGAAGCGCCTCGGCGCGGCACTCGACACCTGCATCGATGCCCTCGAGGGACCGGCAGACCCCTCACAGAAGCCGCCTCACCGCACGACGTAGTCGACGGGCTCCTTCTCGGTGCGCGGGGGCCAGATGAGCATGACCAGCAGCGCGAGAGCGGCTCCGAGGCCGGCGCCGAGCGTGTTCGTCACAAGGTCGCTGACGGTGCCGAACCGCGTGGGTGAGAGCAGGGTGAGCTGGGTGCCTTCGATGAGGCACGTGAAGACGAGACCCGCGACCCAGCCGATCCACCAGCGCCGCGGGCCGAGCTGCAGGGCGAGGAGGAAGCCGAACGGGACGAAGAGTCCGACGTTGGCGAGCTTCTCGAGCGTCACGTAGTCGATCCAAGCCGTCGACTCGTGGGAGGCGAGGAAGGCGAGGAGACGCGCGATGAACGAGTCGGGGCCCGTGTCGAGCTGCTGCGGGGTGAGCGTGACGAGCGCGATGAACGCGGTGTAGAGGATGAGCAGACCGAGCGGCACCGTGCGCAGGCGCTGCCGGTATCCGCTCATCGTCTGCCGCCCGTCAACTGTCATCATTGTCATCTGTCATCACTGTCATCCGTCATCACCGTCAACGATAGCGATCTCGCCGAGGCGGGACTCCCAGCCGTCTCGCCGACGCCCAGCCTCACGGGAACCGTGCGGTCAGCTCCCCGATGCGCCGAGTGCGGTCCTCGATCTTCATCCGCCCGGCCGCCTCGAGCAGGCTCATGCCGTGGAGCGCACTCCAGAACACCTCGGCGGCAGTGTCGTCGCCGATCACCTCGGCGAGCACGGTGAAGGCGCCGCGCAGCTCCGGTTCGTTGCCCTCCTCGGCGAAGCGCGCACCGATCGGCTGCGCGAACATGGCCTCGTAGACGGCAGGGTGGTCCCCAGCGAAGTCGAGGTAGGCCCCGGCAAGCGCGTCGACGGCCGAGGCGTCCGCTGCCTGCTCGACCGCGGCAGCGCACCGCAGTCGCAGCTCGACGAATCCCTCGAGAGCGACCGCGCGCATGATCTCCGTCTTGCCGCCGCGGAAATGGCCGTAGAGCACCGGCTGCGAATAGCCGATCGCCTCGGCGAGACGACGCGTCGTCACCGCCGCCCACCCCTCGGCCTCCGCGCGGTCACGGGCGGCGACGAGAATCGCCGCGCGGCGCGCGGACGTCCGCGTCTCCGCCTGTTCCGCCTTCGACGACTTCGCCACCACGACTCCCTTCTTGCGCTCTCGCCCGACCCGCCCTATTCTAGCAGTGCTAGATATTCTAGCGCCGCTAGATGAAGGACTCATCATGGAACCGTTCACTGCCGTCGTCGCAATCGTCGTCATCGGCCTGCTCGTCGGGATCGAGGCGGCCGTCGCCTTCGCGCTCCATCCGGTGCTCCTCCGCCTGCCGGCCGGACCTGCGATCGCCGGCCGCGCCGATGGGGCGCGCCTGCTCGGACGGACGATGCCGATTCTCTACATCGGCTCGCTCGTCGTCACGGTCGTGCTCTCCGTGCTCCTGTGGGGACGGCCCGAAGCCGCCCTGCTCGGCGTCGCGGCAGCGCTGCTCGTCGTCAGCGTCGTCATGTCCACCGCCCTCCTCGTGCCGATCAACAACCGAACGAAGGCGTGGACGGCCGAGGACCACCCGGACGACTGGCGCGTGCAGATGCGGCGGTGGGACCGCCTTCACGTCGTCCGCGTCGCCGTCATCGTCGCCGCATTCGCCCTCGTGGCGACCGCGGCGACGATGCTCTGACGCGGCCGACCTCAGGAAGGCACAGCCTCAGTTCGAAGACACAGCCTCGGCGGCGCTGAGCGAGGCGATGTCGATGACGGCGCGGAAGTAGACCTCACCGGCGACGACGCGGTCGTAGGTCGAGTCCGCCTCGGCGATGTCGATCGTCTTGATCTGCGCGGCGATGCCGTGCTCGGCGCAGAAGTCGAGCATCTCCTGGGTCTCGGCGATGCCGCCGATGTTCGACCCGGCGAGCACCTTGCCGCCGCCGATGAGCGATCCGAAGGAGAGCTCCTGCTTGGTCGGCGGCAGTCCGACGACGGCCATGACACCGCGTGGTGCGAGCAGACGCAGGTACCGATCGACGGGGATGTCGGCGCTGATCGTGTTGAGGATGAGGTCGAACTCGCCGCGGTGCTCGGAGAAGAAGTCCTCGTCGGTCGTCGCGAGCATCCGCTGCGCCCCGAGGTCGATGGCGAGCTGCTCCTTCTTGCGGCTGCGGGAGAGCACGGTGACCTCGGCGCCCATAGCCGCCGCGATCTGGACGCCCATGTGCCCGAGACCGCCGAGCCCGAGGACGGCGACCTTCTTCGGCGCCCCGGCCTTCTTCTCTCCCGCGCCCCAGCGGTTGAGCGGCGCGTAGGTCGTGATGCCGGCGCAGAGCAGCGGGGCGGCCACGTCGAAGTCGAGGCCGTCGGGGATGCGGAGGACGAAGCGCTCGTTGACGACGACCTTCTCCGCATACCCGCCCTGGGTGATGGTGCCGTCGACGTCGGTCGAGTTGTACGTGCCGACGTTGCCGCGCAGGCAGTTCTGCTCCTGGTCGGCGAGGCATTCGACGCATTCGCCGCACGAGTCGACGAGGCAGCCGACCCCCACGCGGTCGCCGACCTTCCAGTCGGTGACGTCGGCGCCGACGGCGGAGACGACTCCGGCGATCTCGTGGCCGACGACGAGTGGGAAGTCGACCTCGCCCCATTCGTTGCGGACGGTGTGGATGTCGCTGTGGCAGATGCCGGCGGCTCGGATGTCGATGACGACGTCGTCGGGACGCGGGTCGCGGCGCTCGATCTCCGCGACGCGGAAGGGCTCCGCGGGCCCGGTCTTCTGCAGTGCCTTGACGGTGATTGCCATGGGTGACCTCCGGTGTGTGCAACGGCGTGGTGCTGATCTGGGGACACCCTACATCGTGCCCCTGACGTGACGATGACCGGCGCCCGGACACCAGGCGCCTTGTCACTTCGCGGCGGCGCGCTCTCCGATCGTCAGGTCGAGCGGGAAGTCGACGGGAGCGTCGCCGAAGAGCAGTCGTCCCGCCGAGGCGGCCGCCTCCCTGATCGCCTCGGCCGCAGCGTCGGCCTGCGCTGCCGGGGCGTGGACGATGACCTCGTCGTGGAGGAAGAAGACGAGGTGGGCGCGCCCGGCGAACACCGGTCCGGAGGCGTCGGCCCGTCCCTCGTCGAGCTCCGGGAGGCGCGCGAGGCGCAGACGCAGATCGGCGAGCCACGCGAGCGCCCATTCCGCGGCGGTGCCCTGCACGACGAAGTTGCGGGTGAAGCGCCCCAGTCCCCTGCGGCTCGCCTCGCCCGGTTCTCATCGGCCGGGGTCGCATCGAACGCATTCGCCTGCGCCTGCACCTGCCGCCAGCCGTCACTCGGCGCCGGGGACGACCGTCCCAGCCAGGTGGTGACGATCCCGCCGCTCAGTCCCGCCTCGGCGGCGGTGTCGACGAGGCGCATCGCCGCAGGGAAGGAGGTGCGCAGGCGGGGGACGAGCCGGCCGGCCTCCCCCGTCGTCGATCCGTACATCGCCCCGAGGACGGCGATCTTCGCCTCCTGCCGGGTCGCGACGATCCCCTCGTCGACGAGTCCGGAGTAGAGGTCGCGGCCGCGCCCGGCCTCGGCCATCGCCCGGTCGCCGGACATCGCGGCGAGCGCCCGGGGCTCGAGCTGGGAGACGTCGGCGGAGATGAGGGTCCACCCGTCGTCGGCGCGCAGGGCCGGGCGCAGCTGCCGGGGGATCTGCAGCGCCCCACCGCCGCTGGCCGCCCAGCGACCGGTGACGACGCCGCCGGGCACGTAGACGGGTCGGTACCGGCCCTCGCTCACCCATTCGGCGAGCCAGTGCCAGCCGTTGGCCGAGAGCAGCCGGCCCATCCTCTTGTAGCGCAGCAGCGGTTCGATCGCCGGGTGGTCGGATTCGGCGAGCTCCCACTTCGACGTCGAGGACACGTTGATCCCGGCGTTGCGCAGGGAGGCGAGCAGGCGGGTCGGGGAATCGAGGTTCGCGCGGGGATCGTCGAGGGCGGCCCGGACCTCCTCGGCGACGGCGAGCATCTTCGCCGGCTTCGCGCCCGCAGCCGGCTTCTCGCCGAGGAGGTCCGTGAGGATCCGCTCATGCTCGGTGACGTCCCACGGCACTCCGGCCGCGTGCATCTCCGCGGCGACGAGGCCACCGGCCGATTCCGCGGCGAGCAGGAGGCGCAGGCGTCCCGGGTCGGTCGCCGTCGTCAGCGCCGCCTGCTGCCGGGCGAATTCGGCGAGGGCGGCGTCGATGTCATGGGGCACCTCCTTCGGGCGGCCACGGCCGCCGGCGACGTCGAAGAGGGTCTCCGCCTGCCCGACGGCGGGGGCGGTGACGGGTCCCGCATCCCACTCCTCGGCGGCCCGCAGCGCCGTGGGCTCGGTGACGAGTTCTGAGCGGACGAGGATCGCATGAGCGAGCCTGAGGTCGTGGGCGCGGTCGATGCGCACCCCGGCCGCGAGCAGCGCCGGGGACCACTTGGGGGTGTCGCTGAGCACCCACCTCGGTGCGGGGGCGGGGCGCGCGCCAGAGGCACCGGGCGATCGGGCACTGCGCTCACGGGCACGGACGAGGTCGGGAACGGCCGCCTCGGCGAGGTCGGTTCGGGCGATCTCCGCCCCGGACGCGTCGAGATCGACGACGGTGACCGTGCCGTCGTCGCCCGGACCCGCCTGTTCGTTCCGGCGCGCGGCACCGATGACGGACCACGCGATCGACGGCGCGGTCTCACTCGGCATGGGTCAACCCTACTGCGCGCCGCTGACACGGGGATCGCGCACCGCCTCGGCGAGAGCTGACTAGACCTCGCCGGGGAGGAGCACCGAGGTCCCCGATTCTCCCCGGATGACGATGAGCCCCGATTCGATCCGCAGCTCCGAGAACCCCAGCGGCCAGGACGCGACCTGTTCGCCGGCGTCGTCGATGAGGACGAGTCCGTCGGGAGTGCCGGGGAAGAGGAGCAGCGAGCCGTCGGCGCTCACACCCTGGAGAATGATGAGGCTGTCGGGCAGCTCGGCGATCTCACCGGAGCGCGTGAAGATGCGACGTTGGGCGTCCTCGGTGAGCGCGGGGGTCCCCGTCGCATCGACGCCGACGACGGTTCCGGCCTGCCGGTGGTCGGACAGGGGGAACGTCACGCCCTCACGGGGCTGCGGGACGAAGGTGTACTGCGAGACGCCCGTCGTGCGGTCGACCTCGCGACCGTCGAGGTCGACGAAGGCGTACTCGGGGTCGGTCTCCTGGATCTTCTCCACATATCCGTCGCTGGCCCACGTGATCCAGTCGGGCCGGGTGACGGCGGTCGACAGCCTCACCTCGCCGGATTCGAGGTCGAGAACGGTGATCCGCTTGCCCCGCTGGTTCGTCACCCCGAGGAGATCGTCGGCGAGGACGGTCACCTCGGAGCCGGCGGCGACGGGACTGCGCCACACCTCGCTCCCCTTCTTCTCGCCTGTGCCCATGTCGAGTCCGACGAGGTCCTCGACGCCCGTCCGGACGACGACACGGGTGCCGGCCCAGGCCACCGGCTGAGCGCTCGCGACCTCGGGTCCCAACCCCATGGCCTGCCGCTCGGTTCCCGTGGCCGGATCGACGAGGCTCCAGGCGCGCATCCCCGATTGCCACCGGCTCCCGACGACGACCGTCGCCGCGGACGCGGCAGGGACCGACGAGTCCGGGTCCCCGGGCAGCAGTGCGCCCTGCCCGCAGGTCGCATCGTCGATCTCCCAGAGGAGCTGACCGCCGCGTAGCTGTCTGCCCATCACTGTCGAGTCCCCGCCGACCCCGCGCTCGACCTCGATCGCCATGTCGTCGGTCACCGCGCACACCTCGTTCGCCGTCGCGTACTGCGCGTCAAACCCGGCCGCGTACGCATCAGTGAGCCACGCGCCCTCACCCCCCCTGCGGACTCAGCTGCACCTGCGCCTCAGGCGGCAGGTCCGAATCGTCCGACGACGAGGCTGTGCAGGCGGTCAGTGTCAGACCGAGCACGGCGGCGAGCGCGATTGCGGCGGAACGGATCGAGGTCATGAAAGCGAATCTATGCCCGGTCGCGGCCCGAGGGGTGTTCATCCTGTTCCGGTTCGGCAACAGCCGGGTCGGGAGCTGGGGCCCTGCATCCGGGGCTGGGGCGCGTCATCCGAGGGCGAGCGCGGCTGCGAGCGCGAAAACCGACAGCGTCGACGTCAGCGTGCGCGCGAGGTTCGCGCGGTTCCACCGGGTCTCGAACGTCACGCGGGCCGCCTGCTGCTGTCCGAATGTGTCGATTGGCGCACGGTCGAGACCCTGGTTGAGTGGAACACTGACGGCGGCGGTGATGAGGAAGGAGACCACCGAGGCGGCCGCCCCGATCCACAGCAGCGCCGTTCCCACCGGGTCGGAGGCGATTCCGAGCCCTCCCGGTTCGACCTTGATCCTCAGCGTGCCCGTCACGGCAGCGGCCACCGCGGTGAGCGGGGCGCCGACGAAGACGACGAGGAATGTCGGGCGGAGGATCACTGAGTTGATCGCACGGAATCCGCGGACGAACTCTCCGTCGTCGAGTCTCCGATAGGCGGGTGAGACCGCGCAGACGAACGCGAAGAACAGCCCGGCGAGCAGTCCGTTCGTCAGCGTCGCCGCCACGAGGAGTCCGGTGATCATGAGGACACCGGTGATCATGACGGCGCGCCCGCGTCGGAAGCGTGCCCGACGAGTCCCGCGATCGTCTCCTCGACCGTCGTCGTCACCGTGATGCTCCGGTCGCCCCGCGGGGCGAGGAGACCCGCGGCATCGGCACGGTAGAGCTCGGCAAGACTGTCGGCGACGTGGGGAGCGAACCCGACCGCGGTGAGCGCGGGCGCCCACGCTGCCTCGGGGACGATCTCGACGGTGAGCGCGCGACCGAGGGCACGACCGAGCACCTCGGCGACGTCCCGTTCGGACCGGGAAGGCCCGATGATGTCGACGGCCTCGCTCGACGGCGGCGGGGCGAGCAGCGCGCGGGCGGCGACCGCGCCGAGGTCACGGGTCGCGACCATCGGCACGGGCGCCTCGGCGGTGGGCGCGAACACCGGGTAGGTGCCGGTCTCCCGGGCGAGGTCGATGACGTCGGAGACCTTCTCCTGGAAGTGGCCGGACCGGAGGGCCGTCAGCGTCGTCCCCGTCTCGCCCAGTGCCCGTTCGAGACGGTGGAGTCCGGTGATCGGGCCGGTGCCCGCGGCGAGGTCGGCGCCACCGGAGGAGAGCATGACGACGTGGGGAACGCCCGCCTCGGCGACGGCTCCGGCGATCGCGTCGCTGAGCAGCTCGGCATGGGCGTTGAGGTCGGCGGCGCCGAGGTCGAACGGCAGCAGAGCGAAGAACCCTGCGGCCCCGGTCAGGGCGGCGGTCAGCCCTGCGCGGTCGGTGAGGTCGACCGTCGCGGTCTCGGCTCCGGCCTGACGCCACGGTGCGGTGTCGGCCTCCCGGCGGACGAGGACGCGGACCTCGGCGCCGACGTCGGCGTCGGCGTCGAGGAGAGTGTGGGCGGTGGCGGATCCGACGTGTCCGGTGGCTCCTGCGATGACGAACATGGTGGACTCCTTCTCTACTGCTTCTCTACTACGGTGGCTGATCTGTTGGAGTGGCTGAACTGTCTGCCTCTCCGACGCTACGGACGTCGTCTCGGACACTCCATGCCCGAACGGCCGCACTTCTTGCTCGATCGTCCGAACGAGTCGGTTGATCGAATCGAGCCCTGGTCGCCGCGGGCGGGCTGTGACACGATGCCGTCATGATGAGCGCACCGGAGGGCGCCGCTCCCGCGATGCGGGCAGCGAGGGCGTCGGCTCCCGAAACACCGGCACCGCGGAGGCGACCGGCGGCCGGTCGGGCCGTTGAGGCGCCCGGCGGGGAGGATCGGCTCGCCCGGGTGCTCGGCACCCTGCGGATGCGCTCGACGTTCTGCTCCCACTCCGAGTTCGGTGACCCGTGGTCGCTCGAGATGCCCGCGATCGCCGACTCCGTGAGCTTCCACGTCCTCGTCGCCGGGTCGTGCTGGCTGCGCCTGCCCGGGGAGGACGCCGTCGAGCTCGCCGCCGGTGACCTCGCGCTCGTCCCGCACGGGCGCGGTCACGATCTCCTCAGCGATCCCGCGGCCCCGCGCGGACCGCGCGTCGATCTCCTGCCGCAGGAGTACCTCGGCGAGAGCTACTCCGTCCTCCGGTACGGGGGCGCGGGCCCGACGACGCGGCTGATCTGCGGGATCGTCGGTTTCGATGATCCGGCCGCCCGGCAGCTCGTCCGCAGCCTGCCGGCAATCCTGCGGGTCAGCGGGGATGAGGCGGGCGTCGCCTCCTCGGTGCGCGACACCCTCCGGCTCATCGCCGCCGAGCTCGCGCATCCGCAGCCGGGAGCGGAGACCGTGGCGACGCGGTTGGCCGATGTCCTCGTCGTCCAGGCGATCCGGTCGTGGATGAACTCCGACGCCGAGGCGGGCGCCGGGTGGCTGCGCTCCCTGCGGGATGAGCGCATCGGCCGGGTCATCGAGGCGATCCATGACGGTCCCGGTGAGGAGTGGACGCTCGAGCGCCTCGCACGGGTCGCGGGGATGTCGCGGTCCTCGTTCAGCGCCCGGTTCACCGACCTCGTCGGCGAGGCCCCGATCGCCTACCTCACGCGGTGGCGGATGGCCATCGCCCAGTCGCGGCTGCGGGACACCGAGGTCACGGCGGCGACGCTCGCGGGCGAGCTCGGCTACCGCTCGGAGGCCGCGTTCAACCGCGCGTTCACCCGAATCGTCGGGTCGACCCCCGGCGCGGTGCGACGACAGGGGTCGCAGGGAGCGGCGGAGCGCGACGTCGAACCGCTGTCATGAGTGCACGCCAGGTTTGCGCCGGTTGAGTGGTGGCCAATTGAAGCTGAGATGGCCAGTACCGGACCTGGCCATCTCAGCTTCGACTGGCGCACGCGCTCGCGGGACGGGTGATGCGGGGTTATAGGCCAAAAAGTGTGTCCGTGATCGTCCCGGATCCCAGCCACACCAAGGACAATCACCTGATTGCTTAGCTCTGATCGCTTAGCATTCGTAGGGTGCTTGCAATCGACCGAAAT
>NZ_JBNFOM010000009.1:0-131317 GCF_057364785.1 Brevibacterium sp. LAARM2_SD2
CGGGTCCACAACCCGGCCGTGGCGGCACGCGTGTCCGCGGTGGCCGGCCACGACGGTCGCCGCGGCGCGGCAGCCGACCGGGCCCTCGCCCAGGAGGCCATCGCCGTGCCGGTGCTGCCGACGACGACGATCGGTTCGTTCCCCCAGACCGCCGAGGTGCGGCGGGCCCGAGCCGACCATCGTGCGGGGCGGATCGACGCCGAGGCCTACGAAGCGGCGATGCGCGCGGAGATCGACCGTGCCGTCGACCTCCAGGAGCGCCTCGGACTCGATGTCATCGTCCACGGCGAACCCGAGCGCAACGACATGGTCCAGTACTTCGCCGAGCACCTCGACGGGTTCGCGACGACGGAGAACGGCTGGGTCCAGTCCTACGGATCCCGCTGCACGAGGCCGCCGATCCTCTTCGGTGACGTCTCCCGCCCGGAGCCGATCACCGTCGCCTGGTCGACGTACGCGGCGTCCCGGACGACGAAGCCGGTCAAGGGCATGCTCACCGGCCCGGTGACGATCCTCGCGTGGTCGTTCGCTCGCGAGGACGTCAGCCTCCAGGAGTCCGCGGATCAGATCGGGCTGGCGCTGGCCGATGAGGTCGCTGACCTCGAAGCCGCGGGCATCGGCATCATCCAGGTCGACGAACCAGCGCTGCGTGAACTCCTGCCCCTGCGCCGGGCCGATCGCGCGGCCTACCTCGACTGGTCGGTCCGCTCGTTCCGCCTCGTCGCAGCACAGGCGGCGCCGGCCACGCAGATCCACACCCATCTGTGCTATTCGGAGTTCGGGGAGATCATCGAGGCGATCGACGCCCTCGACGCCGACGTCACGAGCATCGAAGCCGCCCGCTCGCGCATGGAGGTGCTCGCCGACATCGCCGCGGCGGACTTCGCCCGCGGCATCGGGCCGGGCATCTACGACATCCACTCCCCCAGGGTGCCGAGCGTCGTCGAGCTCACCGAGCTCATCGAGACCGCACTCGAGTCCGTCGACGCCAGGCGGCTGTGGATCAACCCCGACTGCGGCCTCAAGACCCGCGGGTACGCCGAGGTGGAACCGGCTTTGGCGAACCTCGTGGCGGCACGGGATGCGGTGCTGACCGGCGTGCGGGCAGGCCAGGCCTCCGGGTGATCCCGGGCTGAGTCGCGCTCACGCTTCGGCGGTGCGGGTCCCCCACAGGGCATGGGCGGCGAGATCGGCTGCGCGCAGCAGCCGCTCGCGGCTCATGCCCTGGTTCGATTGGGCGGAGAGTCCCAGCCACACGGTCTGCACGGCGTCGGTGAGCGCTGTCGGGGACGCGTCGGCCGGCAGCTCGCCGTCCTCGACGGCCCGGGTGAATCGGGCGTGGAGCAGCCGCGCGTTCTCCGCCTGCATGGCGCTGATGATCTCTCCCGCATCGCTCGCATCCGCCGAGTCCGTGATGATCGCGCTCGTCACCATGCACCCGGGATTGACCGCGGGATCCTGCGTGAACTCGATGATCGATTCCCGCAGCAGCGTCTCGACGACCTCGCCGATCGCATCCGCGGCGACGGCTCGCCGGTAGATCTCGGCATAGCGCTGAGCGTAGACCTCGACCGCCTCGGCGAAGAGACCGGCCTTGCTCCCGAATGCGGCGTAGAGGCTCGAACTCGAGATGCCGATCGCCGAGGTGAGCGCCCGCGTCGACGTGCCGGAATACCCGTGACGCCAGAACAGCCGCGCCGCCTCGAGCAGCGCCTGGTCCCGCTCGAAGGCCGGAGGTCGTCCACGCATCATCCTTGAATTCTAGAGCAGTCGGTCCATAATTGATTTATGGAGCAGATGATTCAGAAAACGATTCCTCTTGCCGACGGCCATCTCACGGTCGACGTCTACGGCGATCCCGAGGGCGAACCGGCCGACTCGCTCGTCGTTCTGCCCGGGGTGATGAGCGATGCGCGGGCGTGGCGCCGGTTCGCCGCAGCCCTCACCGCCTGGGCGCGCGTCATCGTCGTCAATCGGCGCGGGCGGGCCCCATCGTCGGAGCTGCCGGAGGGTCATTCGCTCCTCACCGAGGTGGCCGACCTCGGTGCAGTCCTCGATACCTTCGCTGCCCGGCAGCTCTTCGCGTGGAGCTTCGGCGGACTCGTCGGCCTGCACGCGGCCAACGACCGCCGCCTCGACCATGTCATCGCCTACGAACCCGTCATGGCGCCCTTCGGTGAGCACGCACTGTCTGCACTCAAGGCAGCCCATGAGGCGGCGGACTGGGATGCGGCCGTCGAGATCATCAACGTCGACGTCTCGGGATTCGACGCCGGCCATGTCGCGGGCCTGCGCGCGAACGAACGCGCGTGGCGGATGCTCGAGGAGCTCGCACACCCCCTCTACCCGGAGCTGCGCGCGATCGCCACCGCCTCAGTGCCGGCCGAATTCGGGGCCCGCGCGCACCGCATCGATGTCCTCGTCGGGGAGGACGACCTCGGCGCCGCCCCCTATGGGACGAGCGTCGCCGACGTCCTCAGCCTCACCCCGCGGGCACGCACCCACACCGTGCCCGGCCAGGGGCACATGGCGCATCTCGAGGATCCCAGCGGTCTCGCGGCCCTCGTCGACGCCCTGCGGTGAGCTACGCTCCGCGCGGCAGCTCGGTGGGAATGTAGTAGAGGCCCTTCGAGTCCTCTTCGACGCTGACGTGGAGGCGATCGTCGACGCGGACGAAGTCGCTGACCTTGATCGTGCCCTTCTCCCCGCTGAGCTCGCGCACGGCGAACGCGGGGATGAGGCCCTGGCGGCCGTCGGAGTCGACGGCGAGAGCGTACTTCGGGCCGGTCGCCCGGACCCGTACGTCGACGGCACGGCGTTCCTCGGCCCCGGCGAGCACACCGGTCTCGGGCTCCGGATTCGTCAGCGCCGAGAGTTCGACGGCCAGGGTGTCGGCCATCTCGTCGACGGTTGCGAGCATGTTCGCCATGGCGCGGGCGAACTCGCCGTGGAGCTCGCTCGGCTTCATCGCCGCGCCCGGCTTGTACATGTCCTCGTGCGTGAGCTCGCCCCACGCATCCTGCAGCCGCGTCTTCACCTGGACCTCCGCGTACACCGGCTCCCCGTGGTCGGAGGGGATGCGCAGGGTGACGTGGCACGCGCGGTAGCCGCTAGCCTTGGGGTGATCGACGTAGTTCTTCTCTTCGATGAGTTCGAACGCTCCCAGCTGCGCAGGGTCGCAGAGGGAGGTGAACATCATCTTCTGGTCCCGCGGGGACTTGCAGAGGACCTTGACACCGACGATGTCCCTGATCTGGTCTTCGACATCGATCGCCGAGGTGACCGTGACGTCCGGTTCGGCAGCGACCTTCTCTGCGAGCTTGGCGAGGGTGCGCGCCGGATCCTTGATCCGGTGACCGTCGACGTCGAGTCGCGAGATGTCCTTGTCCTTGAGCAGGCCCCGCTGCTGCTCCTTGAGCCAGACCTTGATCCGCGTCGCCGTCGCCTCCCACACGTCGAGCCGCTCAGCGTAGGCGGCATCGACGTGTCGTCGGAGGTCGGAATCGGCGTTCACGCGGGGTCGGCTCAGTGACCGGAGACGGGCGCCGAGGCGGTTGCAGCGTGGTCGCGGGCGGCGGCCAGCATGCCCTCGCGGGTGGCGATCTTCACCCTTTCACGGCCCTCGACGGCTCCGGCGGCCCGTTCGGCGGCATCGAGCCGGTGGTAGCCCTGCCAGTCGACGAACTCGACGCCCTTGGCCTGCAGCAGTTCGACGATCGAGTCCTCGGCGGGAGCGACCGGCTCGGCGAGCACGCCGGCGGCGCGGTCGGCGAGGATGTGGGAGATCGTCTCGAGGGCATCGCCCTTCGTGTGCCCGATCAGGCCGACCGGGCCCCGCTTGATCCACCCGGTGCTGTAGACGCCGGCGACGACATCGGACTCGGCCGCCTCGCTCTGATCCACGGCGTCGACGACGCGACCCTCATGGTTCGGGATCACCCCGCGGCGCGGATCGAACGGCAGCTGCGGCAGTGCGGAGCCGGCATAGCCGACGGCGCGGTAGACCGCCTGGACCGGCCAGTCGACGAACTCGCCCGTGCCCCGGACGTTCCCCGTCCCATCGAGCTCCTGACGCTCCGTGCGCATAGCCTCGACCTTCCCATCGCCGAGGATCTCCGCGGGTGCGTGAAGGAAGTGCAGATGCAGACGGCGCTTCGCCCCGGTGGGTTCGCGCATCGTGAAATCGGTCAGCGTCTTCGCGACCTGCTTGACCTGATTCGATGACTCGATCGCTGCCATCGACCCCTCATCGAACTCGAAGTCCTCCGGATAGACGATGACATCGACGTCGGCGACATGGCCCAGCTCTCGCAGCTCGAGCGGGGTGAACTTCGCCTGCGCCGGGCCCCTGCGCCCGAACACATGGACGTCGGTGACCTTCGAGGACTTCAGACCCTCGTAGACGTGGTCGGGGATCTCCGTGACATGCATGTCATCGGCCTGCTTGGCGAGCACGCGAGCGACGTCGAGTGCGACGTTGCCATTGCCGATGACCGCGACCTGCTCAGCCTCGAGCGGCCAGTCCTGGCTCACATCGGGGTGTGCGTCATACCAGTTGACGAAATCCGCAGCACCGTAGGAACCGGGGAGGTCGACGCCGGGGATGTCGAGCGGGGCATCGACGAAGCAGCCGGTGGAGAAGATCACGGCGTCGTAGCGATCGGTGAGCTCGTCCAGGGCGATGTCGACTCCGTACTCGACGTTGGAGAACATCCGGATGTCTCCCCTGTCGAGGACCTTGATCAGGGCGTTGATGATGCCCTTGATCCGCGGATGATCCGGCGCCACCCCGTACCGGACCAACCCGAACGGCGTCGGCAGACGCTCGAAGAGATCAATGCTGACGTCGAAATCACGCTCAGCCTTCGTCAGCAGATCAGCCGCATAGATACCGGCAGGACCAGCACCCACAATGGCCACACGGAACGGACGAGTCATTCTCACACCTCTCTAGACATTCGGATACGATTCTATCGCCTATATAGGTTCTCCTAACACTCACGTGACGAACCTCGCACGCCTGGTCACGACGGACTCGGCCCCGGCAGAGCAGGGCCCGTCCGTCGAGCAGACGGTGGTCACCGAATTTCTGAGAGAACCCTAGACTTTCGTTGTGAACACTCCTGCCGCTCCTGACGAGAGCGCCTTCCGGCGCCTCGGACTCATCTACGGCTCGTCGGCGTACCTGCTCTGGGGTCTGCTCCCGCTGCTCTTCGCCGCCGCGGCTCCGACGAGCGCGCTCGAACTCGTCGCCAACCGGGTGATCTGGGCACTCATCTTCTGCGCGATCCTCCTCGTCTTCGCCCGCGGCTTCGCCCGGACGTGGGCGATCATGCGCTCGGGCAGGACGTTCTGGCTGCTCGCGCTGGCCGCGGTGCTCATCGCGATCAACTGGACGACGTTCATCTACGGCATCGACACCGGCCACCTCGTCGAGATCTCCCTGGGCTACTACCTCAATCCGCTCATCTCGATCGGCCTCGGCGTCGTCTTCCTCGGGGAGCGGCTGCGGCCCCTGCAGTGGGCGGCCGTCGGCTTCGGGCTCGTCGCCGTCATCATCGTCGGTCTCGGGCTCGGCCGCGTGCCCTACCTGGCGTTCTCCGTGGCCCTGTCGTTCGGGTTCTACGGGCTCGTGAAGAACAAGGTGGGCGGCAGGATCGGCGCGCTCGAGGGGATGACGGTCGAGACGGCGATCCTCGCCATCCCCAGCCTCGCCTATCTCGGCTTCCTCGCCGCGGCCGGCACGCAGACGTTCACCGGCTTCGGCGCCCTCCACGTCGTCATCGTCCTCGCGACGGGACCGGCGACGGCGATTCCGCTCATCCTCTTCGGTGCCGCCGCCAGACGGATCCCCCTGTCGTGGATCGGCATGCTCCAGTACATCGCGCCGACGCTGCAGTTCATCATCGGCATCACCATCCTCGGCGAGTCGATGTCGGTGACGCGCTGGATCGGATTCCTCATCATCTGGATCGCCGTCATCCTCCTGTGCACGGACATGATCCGGCAGAGCCGCCGGCCGCCGACGACGGGGTGATCAGCGCGAGCGGGAGACCACGGAGTCGGCGAACTCGAAGAGGGAGTCCTTGACGATCCCTTCGGGCAGCGGGGCGAGGGCATCCTTGGCCGCCTGCGACCAGCGCACCGCCTCGGCGCGGGCCTCATCCGTCACCGGATGAGCGGCGAGCGCGGCCCGGGCGGTCTCGAGCGCCTCGTCCGAGCTGAGATCGGCGTCGAGGAGACCGACGATGCGCACCGCCTCGGCGTCGCCCTTCTCCGCCGCGGCACGCACGTAGAGCACGGGCAGGGTCGGGACGCGCTCGCGCAGGTCGGTGCCCGGCGTCTTCCCCGACTGGGAACCGGTCGTCGTGAGGTCGATGATGTCATCGGCGAGCTGGAAGGCGATGCCGACCTTCTCCCCGAAGATCCGCACCGGTTCGATGAGCGCCGGATCGGCACCGGAGAACATCACGCCGAACTGCGCCGAGGCGGCGATGAGCGACCCCGTCTTGTCCGCCAGGACGTCGATGTAGTGCGCGATCGGATCCTCGTCCTCGGTGGGACCGGCGAACTCGGCGAGCTGCCCGAGGACGAGGCGCTCGAAGGTCTCCGATTCGATCTTCACGGCCTCCGGGCCGAGACCCGCCGTGACGAGCGAGGCCTTGGAGAAGAGGAGGTCGCCGGTGAGGATCGCCACGGAATTGCCCCACACCTCGTGGGCGGCCGGCGCACCCCGGCGCACGGGGGCGTCGTCCATGACATCGTCATGGTAGAGGGAGGCGAGGTGGATGAGCTCGACGGCGACGGCGGCCTCGATGACCTCGTCGCACTGCGGCTGCCCGAGGCGGGCGGTGAGGAGGACGAGGTTCGGGCGGGCACGTTTGCCGCCGGCGGCGAGCAGATGCTTCGAAGCGGTGTCGGGCAGCTTCCGCGTCTGGTCGGTGACCGCGTAGAGACGCCGCTCGACGATGTCGAGCTGTGCGGCGATGTCGGCCGCGAGCTGGGCATCGGCACCGATGAAAGTCACCGGAGAGGCTAGGTGGCTCATGTCCTCGTCATTCGTCATAGTTATCGCAGGGTACCTTGCAGGGCTCACGCGTTGCTCGTGGCCGGGACGATCCGGGTGAGAGTGGCAATCACCCGGTCGATGAGATCGGCCTCGGTCATCGAGGGGTCGCGGTAGAGGTTCGCCAGCAGTCTGACGACGAACTCCATCACAACGTCAACACCCATACCGTACTTGATTCCGAAGTGCATCAGTGCCGGATGGCCGATGATCGCAGCGAATACCCTGCCCAACGTGAAGTAACCGCCCAGGGAATCCCCGATGAGCGCCGGGTACTCGGTGAGCTTGCTGCGCATGATCCGCTCCGGGTAGCGGGCATAGGTCGAGATCACCTCGGCGGCGGTGCGGGCGGATTCGAGGGCGTAGTCGATGCCCTCCCCGTTGAACGGATTGACCATTCCCCCGGCATCGCCGATGAGGAGGAGACCCTTGTGGAAGTGCGGGGTGCGGTTGAACGCCATCGGCAGGGCCGCGGACTTGATCGGCCCGAGCGCCGTCGTCTCGTCGATCCCCCATTCGCCGCCCATGTCGGCGATCCACCGTTCGATCACCGCCCGCAGGTCGACGGAGCCGAACTGCGGTGAGGTGTCGAGGAGACCGGCGCCGATGTTGATCGTGCCGTCGCCCATCGGGAAGAGCCACCCGTAGCCGGGCAGCACCTCGGACTGACCGTCGGCGTTCGTCGACCGCATCTCGACCCAGCTCTCGATGAAGTCATCGGCATGCCGGGGCGAGGAATGGTAGGCGCGCACCGCCACTCCCATCGGCCGGTCGTCGCGCTTCTCCAGACCCATCGCCACGGCCAGGCGGGAGGAGACGCCGTCGGCGGCGACGACGATCGGCGCCCGGAAGTGGGCGTCGGGTCCGACCCGCCGACCGCGATGATCGGTTCCGGCGGCATGGACTCCGCGGATCCATCCGTCCTCGTCGATGTCCGGGCTCAGGGCCTTGATCTGCTCGAACAGGCGGGCACCCGAGCGCTGGGCATGCCGGGCGAAGGCCTCGTCCATGCTCATCCGCGGGCGGTCAGTCCGTAGTTCGGCGTTCCGTCGATATCGGGCCAGGCGATCTCGAGCCGGTGGCCTCCGCCGATGAGGCGCAGTCCCCGGTTGCGGTGCCAGCCCTCGTCCTCCGGAGTCTCGAGGCCGAGGAAGCCGACCTCCTTGACCGCCCGCGGGGTGAGCGCGTCACCGCAGATCTTGTCCCGCGGGAACCCCGACTTCTCGAGGATGACGACATCGTGTCCGGCCTGGGCGAGATACGTGCCGAGGGCCGACCCCGCAGGTCCCGCCCCGACGACGATGACGTCGGCGTCGAACTCGTTCACGGCTTGAGCGCGTGGTGGACGGCGACGATGCCGCCGGAGAGGTTGCGGTACTTCACCTGGTCGAATCCGGCTCGTAAGATCTGGATGGCGAACTCGTCCTGGTCGGGCCACGCGCGGATCGACTCGGCGAGGTAGACATACGCCTCAGGGTTCGACGACACCGCGGTGGCCACGGGCGGCAGCGCCCGCATGAGGTACTCCTTGTAGACGCGGGCGAACGGCGAGAACGTCGGAGTGGAGAATTCGCAGACGATGAGTCGGCCGCCGGGCCGGAGCACGCGCAGCATCTCGGCCAGCGCCCGATCGACGTCATGGACGTTGCGGATGCCGAAGGAGATCGTCACGACGTCGAAGCTCTCATCCTCGAACGGCAGATCGAGGGCATCGGCATAGACGAAGTCGATCTTCGGGTGCCGGCGGCGGCCCTCGGCGAGCATGCCCTCGGAGATGTCACCGGCGACCACCTCGGCGCCGTGATGGGTGAACGACATCGACGAGGTGCCGGTGCCGGCGGCGAGATCGAGGACCCGCTCCCCCGGCCCTGCGGCCACGGCGTAGGAGACGCTGCGCCGCCACGCACGTGCCTGCCCGAGCGAGAGGACGTCGTTGGTGATGTCGTAACGGGAGGCGACGTCGTCGAACATCGAGGCGACGTCAGCGGGCTGCTTGTCCAGCTGGGCACGGTTCATGTCCTCATTCTCTCAACACGAGGTGCCCGCGGGCGAATCAGTCGCTGTGCACCTGCACACACCCGGCGCCGGGCCGCGCACCCGGGCCGGACCCTGTGCCGCCGTCGGCGAGCGGGCTCGGATACAGTGGCCATGCCATGACTACGACGCTCTCCGCCTCCGACATCGCCACCGCGACCCCGCGTCTGCAGGTCCGCTCCCGCTTCGTCGACGACGTCGACCCCGGCCCCGGCTTCCCCTTCGGATCCGACCTGCCCACGACCGTCGAGCAGACGCTGGCACTGCTGCCCACCTCGGCGTTCTCCTGCTGGGTCAGGGACACCTCCGGACTCATCGGCTTCGGCCGCACCCTGCGCATCCGGGCGCGCGGGCGCGACCGGTTCCGGCAGCTCTCGGACGCGTGGAAGGCGATCACCGCGGCCGCGGTGATCGAGGACGAGGTCGACCTCCTCGGGTCGGGGCTGATGTGCTTCGCGACGGTGACGTACTCGCAGGACTCCGCCGTCGACTCCCTCATCCACATCCCCGAATTCGTCATCGGGCGCCGAGGCGGTCGCGTGTGGATGACGACGATCGCGACCGAGGACGCGACCCCGACACCCCCGGTCCTGCGCGAACAGCCGCTGCGACCGGTCACCTCGGCGCAGGCCTCCCCCGGCGACCTCGACGAGGACACGTGGGCACGTCTCGTCGCCACCGTCTCGGCCATGCTCACCCCGTCGACGGGGCCGCCGAAGTCGATGCCGACTCCGATGACCCGACCCTGCGCAAGGTCGTCCTCGCCCGCGACGAAGTCGTCACCACCGACGAGGAGATCGACGTGCGCTCCGTGCTCGGTGCGCTCAACCGCAGCTACCCGAGCTGCTGGACGTTCGACGTCGCCGGGCTCATCGGCGCGACCCCGGAGCTGCTCATCGGCGTCGACCACGGCCGCGTGACCTCCCGGGTGCTCGCCGGCACGTACCGAGTCGAGAAGGACCCGACGACGGAGATGGCCGCGGCCCGCCAGGTGCTCAGCGCGCACAAGGACAGCACCGAGCACGCCTTCGCGATCGCCTCCCTGCAGCGCAGCCTGGGATCCGTCGCCGACGAGGTCTCCGTCGACGAACGTCCCCACCTGCTGCCCCTGGCCAACGTCATCCACTCCGCCTCCGATGCCACCGGGCAGCTGCCGGCGGACTCCGGGCTCAACGCCCTCGACGTCGCTGCCGCCGTCCACCCGACCGCCGCCGTCGGCGGATACCCGCAGGCCAGCGCCGTCGCCCGCGTCGACGAACTCGAACCGCTCGACCGCGGCCGCTACTCCGGTCCGGTGGGCTGGATGGACGATCGCGGCAACGGGCAGTTCGGCATCGCGCTGCGCTGCGGACAGCTCGAGGACCGCAACCGAATCCGTCTCTTCGCCGGGGCCGGGATCATGCCCGATTCCGATCCCGCCACCGAGGTGGCCGAGACAGAGGCGAAGTTCGCCCCGATGCGGAGGGCGCTCGGGTTGGAGTAGGGGTGGTTCGGTTCTGAGCTCGTGTCAGTTCTGATGTCGTGTCAGGACCGGTCTGTAGCGTTGTCGTATGGACGCGAAGGAACCTTCGGACACGGCGACTGGCGGCGATGCCGACCTGACCTTCGCCGCGCCGAAGTTCGCCGGTGACGTCCGTGATTTCACTTCGATGCTCCTCGATCTGGCCGCCTCGGCCAATGCCTGCGAGGCTCAGGACCGCATCCGTCTTCTCGAGCGTCTCACCGCGACGATCGCCGCCGTCCAAGCCAGCGAGGCCGTCGCACTGCACGCGCATCGGGTCGCCGAGGACACTGCGAATCAGGTGCCTGCGCACCAACGCGGCACGTATGCCGGGCACGAAGTCGCCTATGCGAAGTACACGGCACCGGCCTCGGGGCGGAGATTCCTCTCGACCGCCCATGCGCTCGTCGACGATCTCCCGCACACCTTCGCCGCCCTCGCCCGCGGGGACATCCCGCAGAGTCGTGCCCGAACCGTCGCCGAGCGCACCGCCGGTCTCACCCACGAGCAGCGGATCCGCATCGATGACGAGCTCAAGGACCGCCTCACCCACGCCGGAAACAGACGCCTGAGCCGTGAGGTGCGGGCACTCGCGTATGAGGCCCGCGTCGACGACGATCCCGCCTACGAATGGGAGAGTTCCAACGTCGCCGTGGCGGACCGGCACGTGTCCTTCGCCGACCTCGAGGACGGTATGGCCCGCATCAGTGCCGTGCTGCCCATGGTCGAAGGCATCGCCGTCGTCGATCATCTCCGCCAGTCCGCCCTGAGTCGAATCGCCGACGGCGAGGCCGAGGGCCGCAATGAGAAGCAGCTCATGGCCGACCTCTTCGTCGAACGGCTGACCGGGCAGGGCGCAGCCGGCGACGTGCCGGTCGAGGTCGCCGTGGTCATGGAGGCCGAAAGCCTCTTCTCCGACGGGCGGGTGCCCGCCTGGCTGCCGGGCTATGGTCCCCTGCCGGCGAAGACGGCGCGGGAGTTCCTCGCGGCATCCGACGCACAGACCTTCCTCCGGCGGGTCTTCACCTCCCCCACGACCGGGCAGCTGGTCGGCATGGACTCGAAGTCGCGGAAGTTCACCGGTCAGCTGCGGAAGATGGTGATCTTCCGCGACGACGTGTGCCGGTCCCCGGGATGCGACGCTCCGATCAAGCACGTCGACCATGCGCAGTCAGTGGCCGACGGCGGCCCCACGGAGTGGGAGAACGCGTCCGGACTGTGTGCGGCCTGCAATTACGCGAAGGAGAAGGCCGGCTGGAAGCATGAGGCCACTCCGGGCACGCTCATCGTCACCACCCCGACCGGGGAGCGCTACCGGACGGACACTCCGCCGCTCGTGACGAAGCTGCGCGCCCGAGGCCGGAGCACGGCGAGCAATCGAGACGGCCCACCGAGGCGGCCCGGAGATGAGGTCCCGACCGTCGAAGTTGTTCCCATCAGGCCGGACAGTGTCGACGCCAAGGCGCCGAGCACAGTCGAGGCGCCGAGCACCGTCGAGTCGGTCTATCGCGAGTTGATATTGCGGGACACTGGGTGAGGTCTCGGCGACGCTTGACGAGCTCTGTGCGACGCCGGACAAGTTCTCGGCGATGCCGGGTCAGCTGTGCATGGTGGCCACCGTTGCTGCCGTGCGGGGTGAAGACGACAACTCTGCCCGGTGCGTCAGACGTCGTGATCGGTCGACGGTGAGGCGAGAGCGACTTCGATGATCGTCCGTCGGGCCCCGTGTCCGCCGGCGGACTGCGAGCAGGCCTGGACGTCGGCGAAGACGGCGAAGAAGTCCTCGAGCGTGGACACCTGCGCATGGTCCCATCCGTACGCTGCGGCGAGGTCGGCGAAGCGTCTGCCGTGGGGCACGGTGAAGTAGCGCTCGAGGTGGTCGACGACGTGGTCCTGCGAGTGCTCGAGTCCTGAGAAGATCGCACCGCCGTCATCGTTGAGGACGACGATGAAGACGTCGCCGGCCTGCTCGTGCGACGGGGTGAGCAGGCCGCCGACGTCGTGGAGCAGCGCGATATCGCCGATGAGGAGGACGACCCGCTCCCCCAGCCCGAGAGACAGCCCTGTCGCCGTGGAGACGAGCCCGTCGATGCCCGCCAAGCCCCGCGACGCATGGATGCGGGCGCGGAGATCGGTGGCGTCGCTGAGGTAGCGCACCGAGTTCGAACTCGCGACGAAAAGGGTGATGTCCTCGGCTGCGAGGTGCTCGGTGATCGCCCGAGCGGTCGACTGAGGATTCGCCTGCGGGGTCGACAGAGGGTTCGCCTGCGCGGCCGACGGGCTTTCCACAGCGGAGGAGACGAAGGCCTCTCCCGCCTCGACCCAGGCGCGCAGCCAGGCCGCCTCGTCGGTTCTCTTGCCGTCGACGCTGTTGTCGTCAGCTCGTTTGTCGTCGGCTCCCGTGTCGTCGTCTCTCTTGTCGTCCGCCACGGTCAGCACGGTCGCATCGATGTCATCGGGGAGGCGCTGCACAGACACGGAGTCGTCGGCGAGCAATGCGGCCACCGGCCTCGTCAGGGTCGGTTTGCCGTGGACGATGACCGTCCGGATCGCATCTCTCAGGTCCGCCCGTTCGCTGAGCACCCGAGCGTGTGCGGGGACGAAGGTCGCGACACCCGCCATGGGCCGTGTCAGCGGACTCGACGGTTCGGCGAGCACCGGCAGATGACGATCGGCGGCGAGCGCTCGCAGCAGGTCGGCAGAGTGGCCGCCGGCATCGCCGGCGACGATGACGGTTCCCTCGGTGACAGTCACCTCGAACGAGGGAGCCTCAGTTTGCGCAACTACCGTCGTCCCTGCAGCATCTGTCCCGGCACCATCCCATCCCGCGATCTCATCGGTCCACGCACGCAGTTCGTCGGGCGTCGGGACCAGCGGGGTGTCGAACTGGACGTTGACCTGGACCGGTCCGGCCGCCTCGGTGCCGGTCCCACCGACCGGACCCACCGCGTGCGCACCGCTCCCGTCACCACCCGATCGACGACGTCCGTGTCCTCGCCGGCGGGGACATCGATACGGGCGCGGACATCGCTGAGCACCTGCGACTGGTCATCGATGGTCTGATTCGCGCCGGTCCCTCGGAGCCTGGCGGGACGGTCGGCGGTCAGGGCGATGAGCGGCAGGTGCCCGTACGCCGCCTCGAGGACAGCAGGATGGAGGTTGGCCACCGCCGACCCCGACGTCGTCACGAGCGCCACGGCAGACGCGACTTCTCCGGTCTGCGCACCGCGCACCCGCAGACCCCGCGCAAGACCGAGCGCGAGGAACCCGGCGTCGCGCTCATCGAGACGGACGTGCGTGCGGATGAGCCCCGCCTCGGCGAGGGGGGCGAGCGCGTAGACGAGCGGTGCGGACCGGGACCCGGGGGCGAGGACGACCTCCCTGACTCCGGCTGCGACCAGACTGCGGGCGATCTGCTGCGCCACTGCGCTCGAATTCGACATCACCCGATATTCAACCACTTACCCACCTGCGGTTCACGTTGACCCTCTAGGCTCGCTCCATGCGCCGATCGATCCTCTTAGCGGTTGGAGCACGCGCCGTCCGATCGCTCACGGCCGCCCGCTCGTACCGCGGCCGCTTCCCCGTCCGCGACCAGAACAGTGCCTTCCTCGGTCCCGAGCCCCGGGGCAAGGACGCCCGCAGATGGCACATCCGCGACAAGCGGAAACTCTCACCGCGGCTGCGCGAATTCTTCCTCTACTCCCCCGCCCTCGGCCGCACCGTCGGAGTCCGCGTCCTCCTGCCGGGCATCCCCGCCGAGGTCAGTCCCGTCATCCACCTCTTCCACGGCGGCGGCGACGACTTCCGGTCGTGGACGGACTTCGGTGCCGCCGAGGAGCTCACCGCCGACACCCCCTACCTCGTCGTCATGCCCGACGGCGGTGCCGGCACCTATTCGCGGGTCGCCGTCGGCAGCGAGGTCCACGACTGGCCGACGTTCCACACCACCGAGATCCCCGAGTTCCTCGCCAAGACCTATTCGATCGACGCCGACCGGGAGTCCCAGCTGCTCGCCGGCCTGTCGATGGGCGGGTACGGGGCGATGAAGTACGCCGCCTGGCATCCCGACCGCTACGGCGCGGCCGCGGCGTTCTCCTCCCCGCTCGACCCGCTCACCGCGGTGCCGGCCTTCGACATCATCGCGATGCGCGAGGGCGCCCGGTCGATGTCGGTCTTCGGCGATCGCGACGCCGACCGCAGCGAATGGATCGCGAACTCGCCCTACGGACTGGCCGAGAACCTCCGCGACATCGACCTGTGGTTCAGCGCCGGATCCGGCAGTCTCGAGGAGACGAAGGACCGGGACCTCCTCGAAACGCTCGTCAACCAGCAGGGCGAGCGCTTCTCCGCCCGCCTCAACGCCCTGGGCATCCGGCATTCGTGGTTCCCCCGCAGCACCGGTCTGCACAATTGGACGAGCTGGCAGCGCGAACTCGGAGCATGGCTGACGACCCTCGACCGGCACCGGAACTATGAGAGCTCGCAGACCTCCCGACGCCGCGGGAACGAGAGCTCGCGCGTCGCCGACGGCGGCGAGTTCTCCTACCTCACCGGCCACGCCCTCTTCGACATCCACGGATGGCGGGTCGAGATCTCCCGGCGCCGCGCACAGATCGTGCGCTTCGGCTCGGTGTCGGCCGCCGGCTTCTCCCTCACGGGGACCGGCAGCTTCCGCGTGCGCACCCCCGACCTCTTCCAACCGGGACGCAAGTACGACATCACGGTGACGGGCCCGACCGGGATCAACGAGTATCCGCAGCGGGCGGACAAGAAGGGGCGGCTGACGTTCACCGGTCGCCTCGCCGCGCGATGCACGACCCGATCATCCCCGGCAAGCGCACGCAGCACTTCGCCACCCACGGGCAGGAGGAGATCACGACGGTCCGGATCGCCTCGGCGCCGGAACCGGAGACGGAGGTGACCAGCGCAGACACAGCTGGTCCTGACTCAACCGACCGCCAGGCCCGGATGGCAGATGTGTCCGACCCGGCGACGGATGTGCCTGATCCGGCACAATCGCGCGGGAATGCGCGCTGAGGCCTCGACTACGCTTGAACTCAACCGCACCACCCAGCGGTTTCCCAGCTACTACCCCCTCCAGCCGAACGTGCTGGCCGAACTTTGACTCGAAAGGTCGACCAATGAAACGCGCACTGCCCGTCATCGCACTCGCCGCCGGACTCGCCCTGACCGGCTGCACCAGCGGGAGTTCGTCCGACTCCGCCGACTCCGGCTCCGGCTCGCAGCCGGCCGCTGAGGAGACCCAGCAGTCCACCCAGCTCGACGAGGCTGCTCTGAAGAACATCATCGACACCACCCAGTTCGACGGCAAGACCTTCAAGACGGTCGACACCGGCGCGATCTCGAGCGGAGAGGCCGCGAAGGCCCTCGAGCAGGCCGAGTTCGACCCCGCCGAGTGCAAGGACCTCGCGATGGCCGGACTCAACGCCGCACAGGCGACCGACGGCACGACCGTCGTCGGCGTCGCCTCCGACAACACCATGAGTGTCGGCCTCTCGAGCTTCCCCGACGAAGCGGCCACCACCGACCAGTTCTCGACCTCGAGCACGATGGCCGAGACCTGCGGTGACGTGACGATGACGATGTCGGGCATGGAGATGAACATGAAGTCCGAGACCTTCGACGCCACCGTCCCCGGTGCCGACGAAGCCGTGGGCACGACGACGTCGATGGAGGCCGGCGGCCAGTCGGCGATGTCGACTCAGACCGTCGTCGCCCGCGTCGGCAACACCGTCGTCACCGCGGCGAACATGTCGCCCAACGGTGACGAGCAGGACGCCGTCAAGGTCGCCGAGGAAGCCGTCAAGGCCGTCCAGGCCGCCGGTTGACGAGCCTCAGCCGTTGAGGCTGACCGAGCGCAGGACGTCCCAGCACTCCTGAGCTCGAGCAGCCCACCACGCCGATCGCCCCGGATCCGCAGCCATCGCCGTCAGGCGCTGCGGGTCCGGGGCGATTCGCGTCACCGGGATCCGCCCGTCGACCGGCACCAGCCCGTCGGCGACGACATCGGTCGTGAAGAGACGCGCCGTGCCCAGCCCGCAGGCGGGGTGCTCACCGAGGATGTCCCGGCTGCTCGGCGTGCGCGGCAGCCGGGCGGCGAGTTCGGCCCCGGCGGCCAGTCCGACCGAGGACTCGAGTGCCGAGGACACGACGGCCGGCAGTCCGGACCGCTGAACGATCTCCGCGGCAGCGGCGACCCCGCCGAGCGGCTGGACCTTGACGATGACGACCTCGGCCGCCCCGAGGGCCGCGACCCGCAACGGGTCCTCGGCCTTGCGGATCGACTCGTCGGCCGCCAACCGCACCGGCAGGTCCCGGGCGGCGAGCCGCTCCCGCAGCCGGGCGAGGTCCTCGACCCCGGGGACGGGCTGTTCGAAGTACTGGAGATCGAACTCCGCGAACGCCTCGCTCGCCGCGACCGCCTCGGCGAGGGTGTACTTCGCATTCGCATCGAGCCGGAGGACGACATCGGGGAAGAGCCGTCGCAGCTCGCGCAGCCGCGCGAGATCCTCCGGCAGCGAGGCGAGACCGTGCTCGGCGACCTTCGCCTTGACCGTGCTCACGGCCCCAAAGCGGGAGAGGATCGGCTCGACCTCAGCGACGCCGGCGGCCGGCAGGGTGGCATTGACCTCGACGAACGCAGGCTCATCGGCACGATATTCGGGAACATCGCCGGGGGCACCGTGAATCGGGTCCCGTCCCGGCACCGGGAGTCCGGCGAACTCGAGGGCCGCCTGCAGCCAGCGGGCGGATTCGCGGGCATCGTATTCGACGAACGGGGAGAACTCCGCCCATCCCAGGGGCCCCTCGAAGAGGAGGATCTCGCGTTCGGTGATGCCCCGGAAGCGCGTGACCATCGGCAGCCGCAGGACATGGACGCTGGGCACGAGGTCGGCGAAGGAGGCGGGAAGGGCGGTCATGCGCCCAGCCTATCCGGGAGTCCACCTCGGCGGTGGGAACCTTCCCCGCCCCCGTCCGGGCGATGCCCGCGGCCGCGTTAGGCTTGAGGTCATGACCGTCTCTGACATCTTCGATCCCACCCGGTGGCGCGAGGTCTCCGGCTTCGACTTCACCGACATCACCTACCACCGGGCGATCGACGCGGACGGCACGGACATCGGGGCCGTCCGCATCGCCTTCGACCGGCCCGAGGTGCGCAACGCCTTCCGCCCCCACACCGTCGACGAGCTCTACCGGGCCCTCGACCACGCCCGCCAGACCCCCGACGTCGGCGCCGTCCTCCTCACCGGCAACGGCCCGAGTCAGAAGGACGGCGGCTGGGCGTTCTGCTCCGGCGGCGACCAGCGCATCCGCGGCCGCTCCGGCTACCAGTACGCCGAGGGCGAGACCCGTGAGACCGTCGACCCGGCCCGTGCCGGACGCCTCCACATCCTCGAGGTCCAGCGCCTCATCCGCACGATGCCCAAGGTCGTCATCGCCGTCGTCTCGGGCTGGGCCGCCGGCGGCGGGCACAGCCTCCACGTCGTGTGCGACATGACGATCGCCTCACGCGAGCAGGCGAAGTTCAAGCAGACCGACGCCGACGTCGGATCCTACGATGCCGGCTACGGCTCGGCCTACCTCGCGAAGATGGTCGGGCAGAAGAAGGCCCGCGAGATCTTCTTCCTCGGCCGCACCTACTCGGCCCAGGAGATGGCCGACATGGGCGCGGTCAACGAGGTCGTCGACCACGCCGACCTCGAGACCGCGGCACTGGACATGGCGAACGAGATCCTCGGCAAGTCCCCGAACGCGCAGCGGATGCTCAAGTTCGCCTTCAACCTCGTCGATGACGGCCTCATGGGCCAGCAGGTCTTCGCCGGTGAGGCCACGCGCCTGGGCTACATGACCGACGAAGCCGTCGAAGGCCGGGACGCGTTCCTCGAGAAGCGCGACCCCGACTGGTCGCCCTACCCGTGGTACTACTGAACCGCTGCCGATGACCCCGCTCGACCTTCCGGACGCGATCGACCGGGCCCTGGCCGGGGAGTCGATCCTCATCCTCCCGCAGGCCCGGACCGGTGACGTCACCGAGGTGGCCCCCGACTGTTGGCAGGGCCCCGGTGACGCCCCCGCGCTCGTCCTCTTCACCTCGGGGTCGACGGGGCCCGCGAAGGCCGTCGCGCTCTCCGCTCACGCCCTGACCGCCTCGGCGCGGGCCACCGAACGCTTCCTCTCCGGACCCGGCCGCTGGCACCTCACGCTGCCGGTCAACCACATCGCCGGCTTCCAGGTCGAACTCCGCGCCCGACTGGCCGGCGAGGATCCGGTGCGCGCGGCTGCGGGCCCGTTCACCGCACAAGCCTTCGCCGCGGAGGTCGCCGAGCTCGTCTCCTGCGGTGACGACCGCCCCCGCTACACCTCCCTCGTGCCCACGCAGCTGCACCGGGTCCTCGCCGACCCGGCCGCCACCTCGGCGGCGGCGACGTTCACGGCCATCCTCCTCGGCGGATCCGCGATCTCGCCCGCTCTCCTCGACGCGGCAGCGGCCGCGGACCTGCGGATCGTGCGGACGTACGGGATGTCGGAGACCGCGGGCGGCTGCGTCTACGACGGCGTCGCCTTCGACGGGGTTACCGTGACGATCACCGAGGCCGGCACGATCGACCTCACCGGACCCGTCGTCGCCGACGCCTACGTCGACGTCACAGCGGACGGGACCATCGTCCCCCGCGACTCCCCCGCCCTGACCGGCCCGGTGGGCCGGCGGACGATCCACACGAGTGATCTCGGGCACCTCGACGACGGTGTCCTCAGCGTCCTCGGCCGGGTCGACGACGTCATCGTCTCCGGTGGGGAGAACGTCTCCCCGCACGCGCTCGAGACGGCACTGCTGCCGGTGTGGCAGCCCCACGGTGTCGCCGAGGTGCTCGTCACCGCGGTCGCGGACGCGGAGTGGGGGCGGCGCATCGTCGCCCTCGTCCGCCTCGACGACGCCGCCGGTGCCGGGCAGCTGCGCGGCCTCTCCCCGACCGAACGCGGCCGGCACCTGCGCGCCCTGGCGCCCGCCGAGGCGGGGACGATGCTTCCCCGCGAGGTCATCGTCGTCGAGGAGATCCCGGCCCGCTCGATCGGCAAACCCGACCGCAGAAGGGCCGCCGAGGTGGCCGAAAGCCTGCTTGCCCGACCCCATAGTTGAATTTCGCATCAAATGATCTCTCGGTAATATGAGACGGTTCACCGAATCGCTAGGAAGGCACTCGACCCCTATGGCAACTGCCGCGCAATGGATCTCCGGAGCGCGACTGCGGACGCTGCCGCTCGCCGTCGCCCCCGTGCTCATCGGCACCGGAGCGGCGATCGGCTCGGTCGGGGGCTTCACCTCGTTCATCATCGGCGACTACTCGACGAGCGGTCCCGACGTGTCGCTGTCGTCGATCCTCTTCAAGGGCCTCCTCGCCCTCATCGTCTCGCTCTGCCTGCAGATCGGCTCGAACTTCGCCAACGACTACTCCGACGGGATCCGCGGCACCGACGATGTGCGCGTCGGTCCCGTGCGGCTGACCGCCACCGGACTGGCGGAGCCGGCGACGGTCAAGCGGGCCGCGTTCCTCTGCTTCGGCATCGCCGCGGTCGTCGGCATCGCCCTCGTGCTCATCTCCCAGGCGTGGTGGTTCCTCGTCGTCGGCGCCGCCGCGGTGGCCGCGGCGTGGTTCTACACCGGCGGGAAGCGACCGTACGGGTACATGGGCCTCGGCGAGGTGTTCGTCTTCATCTTCTTCGGGCTCGTCGCGACGCTCGGGACGATGTGGATGCAGGTGGGGACGCTGAGCCTGAGCGGATGGGCCGGCGCCGTGTCGATGGGGCTGCTCGCCTCGGCGGTGCTCATGGTCAACAACCTCCGTGACATCCCCACCGACACCGAGGCGGGCAAGATCACCCTGGCCGTGCGCCTCGGCGACCAGCGGGCACGCGTCTCCTACGCCGTGCTCGTCCTCGCACCGTTCGCGCTGCTGGCGCTCGCGATCCTCGACGGACATCCCGCAGCGGCGCTGGCGATCCTCGCGCTCGTGCCCGCGCTCTCACCGCTGAAGACGGTGCTGGGAGGCACGACGGGTGCCGGTCTCATTCCGACGATCAAGTCGACGGGACTGACGGCCCTGTGCTTCGCCGCGCTCATGGCGCTCGGGTTGGCGCTGTAGATCGGGGCGTGCCCCCAAACGCAGTCGGCCGGTGTCCCGCGGGACACGGCGACTGCGTTGGATGAGGATCAGCGCCGTTTGGCGTCGGGAGCCTCGGCATCGGTCGTGCGGTCGGGGGTCGGCGCTTTGGTTGAGCCTGCGGCGGTCTGGGTGTCAGTGGTATTCCCCGACTCTGCGGGACGCTGGGTCTCGGCGGGGTTCTGGGTCTCGGCCTTCGCCTCGGCGGCCTCAGCCGAGGAGTCAGCTGCGGACTTCTTTGCCGAGTTCGGCTTCGTCACCGATTCAGCCGTCTCGGCATCCTGGGCGGAGACGGCGTCCTGGGCGGAGACGTTCTCGTCGACGAGGGTGTCCTCGAACGACTCGTCCTGGCCCTTGCGCTTCTTCGTCTTCGCGCGCTTAGCCAGCCGGTTCTCGATGTCGCCTGCGACCTTCGCCCGCATTCCGCCGAGCACAAGGTAGCTGATGAGCGCGCCGATGAAGATCGCCGCGACGGCCATGACGAGTGTGAACCCGAGGAAGGGTTGGAGAACGAGCCCGACGGCGACGATGATTCCCAGCCGGGCGAGGGTGTAGATCCAGAAGCTGCGCATTGCACCTATTCTAGTCGGGTCTGTCTGCATGGATTCTCAGAACTCGGGCCGGCATCGGCGACGAGGACGAGGCCCGACGAAATGGCAACACTGCCTGTCGAAACCCGTCGCCCTGCGACTGAGCTGGTCTTCAGGTTAGTCGACTATCCTTGATGCATGGCTCGAGTACTCATTGCCGGGATAGTCCTAGCGGCAGCGATCACACTGTACGGACTCTTCGACTGTCTGCTGCGCGATCGGAGTCTCGTCCGAGTCCTGCCCAAGCCTGTCTGGGCGCTCATCATCCTCCTCATTCCGATCATCGGCTTCGTCCTCTGGTACATCTTCGGACGCGGTTCCGAGGCCAAGCCCGACCCGTCACCGAGGCGCAGCGGCCCGACCGCTCCCGACGACGATGAGGACTACCTCCGCCAGGTCGACCGCGAGGTCAAGCTCGGCAAGCATCGTCCCCGGGACGACGAACCCACGGACTCCGAGACCCCTCCCCCGGGTGACACCCTCGATCCCGAGGACCGCCCCGATGACCAGGAGTCCGGCGACGAGCACGGCTCGGAAGGCAGCAAGGGCGAGGGCCGCGGCCACTCGAACTGAGCACTGACGGCCTGCTCGAGAAGACGGCTGGCTCAGCCCGAACCGGTCGCAGGTCCGTGACCCGACGTAGAGTCCTTAGGCTTCCCGCGTACAACACCGCTGACGATCCTGCGGGCGAACCGAGTCTGACGGCGTGAGCAAATCACTGCGCAGATCCTCCGTTGCCGTGAGCAGGCACGCATCAGCGCGCCGTTGTTCTCCGCGCAGTCCGGTCGTTCCGGATACAGCTTCGCATCCACCCGCTTCGGTCAGAGGCTCAGTCGCAGCATGGTCTCGTGTGCGGTTCCGGTTTCGAGCGCCAGCGGCCGCCCGCCTGACCGGTGATGTTCCCCGTCGCGCGCCGACGGGCACAGCGGTCCCCGTCGCGCGGCAGACAGCGAAATGTGGTCACAGAACCGAGGGAGAAGCGCCGGATCGGCACGATCTCCTCGGTTCTGTGACCACATTCGGCACTGCACAGCAGAGGCCAGGCGGAACTGCGAAACATCCGACGCGCTGAAGACCCGGGGACGTCACTGCTCAAGGACCGATGGGCGGGACTGCACAGCAGGGGCCGCGCAACTGAGGTCAGGCGGTCAGGCCGGCGGGCGGCGCCCCACAGCGGACGTCAGGCCGTCGGCCCGATCACCGTCCGCCCACGACCGTCAGCCGAGGCCGGAGTACGAGTGCAGGCCGTTGAAGTAGACGTTGACGACGGTGAAGTTGAAGAACACCGTGGCGATGCCGATGAGGTTGAGCACGGCCACCTTCGTCGGGCCCCACCCGCGGGTCGCCCGCGCGTGGAGGTACGCGGCGTAGACGACCCAGACGACGAACGTCCAGATCTCCTTCGTGTCCCAGCCCCAGTAGCGGCTCCAGGCGACCTCGGCCCAGATGGCGCCGGCGATGAGGGTGAACGTCCACGTGATGAAGCCGACGGCCGCGATCGTGTACGAGAACCGCTCGAGCTCGGTGCTCGAGGGCAGACGGCGCATGAATCGCAGCCACTTCGGGTCCTTCGTCTCGCTCACGGTCTTGAGGATCTGGAAGACCGCGAGGATCGCCGAGATCGACAGCAGCGCCGTCGAGAGGATCGCGATCGGCACATGGATGGCGATCCAGTACGAATCGAGGGCGGGAATGAGCTGGGCGGCCGGAGTGTAGAAGACCGTGATCGCGAGACCCAGGCACAGCAGGACGCCGCCGGAGACGAACGTGCCGAGGTAGCGGATGTCCTTGCGGGTGAGCACGATGAGGTAGACGAGGACGGTGATCGCCGTGGCGGTGAGGACGTACTCCATCATGTTGCCCCACGGCACGCGCATCACCGAGAGGGTGCGGGTGATGACCGAGCCGATGTGGAGGACGACGGCGAGCACGATGAGCGACGTGCCGATGCGCGCCGCGCGGCGCCGTTTGGCATCGGAGGCCGACAGCTCCTCGCCGGTGCCGTTGTCTCCGGCGTGGTCATCAGCGCCGGGACGGTCGAGGAGCGCCGTCGCGGTCTTCCGGTTGGTGCGGCGCACCGTGCTCGACTTCGCGCCGGCCGCCACCGTGTCGGACTTCGACTTCTTCAGCTCCCGCCCCCCGAAGAGATCGAAGGCCGAGAAGATCATCGCGACCGCGTAGACGATCATCGCGGAGACGATGAGCTGATTCGACCACATCGCCAGGTCGGTGTTGACGTCCATGTATCCTCCGCACCGTGAGGGTGCTCAATTCCTTGCGTCAGTGAATCTGCGTGCCCGTCTCAGGCGCACGTCCCCGATTCTACTCCGTGTAGTACCCCAGTTTGAAGCCGCGACGACCATGCAGGCCCGCACTGCGGCCGCTCAGTCCTTCTTCTCCTCATCCTCGGCACTCTCACTGCCGAGGTCCTTCGCGAGTTCCGTCGCCGCGCGCTCGACCATCGGATCCTCACCGCGGGCCAGGGCCGCCACCTCGACCTCGCCGTCCTTGACCCGCACCCACACGCGCGCGCGGCGATGAACAGGGACAGTCCGAGTCCGAGGAGGACGAGGACGGAGCTGACGAACATGAGCAGCTGCGTCGGATCCTGCGAGATGTCGACGGCGATGAACCGCTTGACCCCGTCGAAGGTCACCGAACCGCCGTTGGGCAGCTCCTGGGTCTCCCCCGGCACGAGCTGGATGACGAGCGGGTTGCCGGCGGCATCCGTCATCTCCGTCATATTCGAGGCATCGAGGGTGTAGACCGACTGCGGCTCCCCCGAGTCGAGGCCGAGGTCGCCGGTGTACCCGCTCATCACGAGGTAGGGGTTGCGCAGCTCGGCGAAGTTCGACACGAGGTCGCCCTGCTCGTTCTGCGTGGCCGTCGGCAGCAGCACCCCGACGAAGCCCATCTGCGTGCCCGCGGCATCGGGCACCTTGATCGCACCCTCGGAGGTGTACCCGGGGTCCCCGTTCGCGGGGATGAAGACCTGCGGCCCGGACCGGACGACCTGGCCGGTCGCATCCCGCACCGTCACCTCGGGGGCGTACCCGTTGCCGGTGAGGTAGACGCCGGTGTCGGCGACGCGGATGGGCTCGTTGACCTTGAGCTGCTCGGTCTTCTCCACCCCGTCCGCCGAGGTCGTCACCGTGGCCTCGAAGGTGCGGGGCTGACCGAACTGGTTGCCCGGCGCGGCATCGTCGAAGCTCGAGGTGAACTGGTCGAGGGTGAGGCGGAACTGCGGCAGGTTGTCCGCGTTGTAGTACGTGCCCGGGTCGAACGAGTCGTAGGCGACGAGCGAATTCGTGAACGTGTCGCCTTCGACGAGGATGCGCTGCCCCTCGTAGCCGAAGAGCGACCCGATCGAGATCGTCAGCGTCGTCATGAGGATCGCGATGTGGAAGACGAGGTTGCCGGTCTCGCGCAGGTAGCCGCGTTCGGCCGCGACATGGTCGCCGTGGCGCGAGGTGCGGTACCCGAGCTTCTTCAGGCGGGCCTGCGCGGCGTCGAGGAACTCCTCATCGTCAAGCTCCCCGTCCTTGACCTCCGCCGAGGTGAACGCCACGTATCCGGGCATCCGTCCCAGCCGCCTCGGCGCCTTGGGCGGAGCCGAGCGCATCGCCTTCCAGTGCTGGGAGGTGCGCGGGACGATGCACCCGACGAGCGAGATCATGAGGAGGAGATAGACCGCGGAGAACCAGATCGACGAGTACACGTCGAACATGCCGATCGTATCGAGGAACGCTCCCCACGCCCCGTTCTCCTCGAGGAAGGTGTTGACGCGGGCCGGGTCCTGGATCCGCTGCGGGAGCAGGGAGCCGGGGATCGAGGCGAGCGCGAGGACGAGGAGGAGGATGAGGGCCACCCGCATCGTCGTCAGCTGCCGCCATGCCCACCGGCACATGCCGATGAAGCCGAGCTGCGGCTGCGTCACCTCCGACCGATCGGGCTTGCCCGCTCCCTTCGCCGAGGCGGTCCCTGCCTTCGAGGCGGCGCCGGCCTTCCCGGCAGGCGCGGCCTTCGCGCGGTCCGCGGCCGGCTGCTCCCGGCGAGGCTGCGCCTCGGCGGTGCCCGAGGTGTCGGCAGCCTGCTCGGGGGCTGCGTCCGTCGTGTTGCCAGCAGTCTTGTCTGCCACTAGATCACCACTTCAAATCCGGAGATGAGACCCTGCAGCGAGTTCATCCACTGGTTCCACAGTCCGATGGCCATGACGAAGCCGAGTGCGATGAGCATGACTCCGCCGATGCGGACGATCGTCGTCTGGTGCTCGCGCACCCAGTTCAGCCGACCGGCACCCTTGTGGATGGCGATCGCCAGGAGGATGAAGGGAATGCCGAGCCCGAGGCAGTAGACGAAGGCGAGGAACGCGCCCCGCCACAGGGTGCCGTCGGAGCCGAAGCTCAGCGACATCGTCAGCACCGCCGACAGGGTGGGGCCCACGCACGGGGCCCAGCCGATGGCGAACGTCGCCCCGAGCACGGGAGCACCCCACAGTCCCGCCTTGGGCCGGGCGTGGATGCGCCGTTCCTTCTGGAGGAAGCCGAACGCGCCCATGAACACCAGTCCGGCGATCATCACCCCGACACCGAGGATGCGGATGAGGATGTCCTGGAACTGGGAGAACATCGCCCCGAGGGCGGAGAAGCCCGTGCCGAGGATGACGAAGACGACGGTGAAGCCGAGCACGAAGAGCGTGATGCCCGTGATCACCCGCCACGTCGCCTTGTCTCGCAGCGACGAGCCGCTCAGGCCCGTGACGTAGCCGACGTAGCCGGGCACGAGCGGCAGCACGCACGGGGAGACGAAAGAGACGAGCCCGGCGAGTGCCGCGGCCCCGGCTGCGAGCAGGAGGGGACCACTGAGCACCGCCTGGGCGAACTCCGCCCCGATGCCGCTCACTCCGCCTGCACGTCCTCGATGAGTCCCTGCAGGGTCGACTTGTCGACGGCGCCGACGACACGGCCGCGGCCCGTCCCTGCGCGTCGAGGATGACGGTCGAGGGCGTCGCCTGCGGGGGCAGGACGCCCGAGAGCAGGGCGACCATGTCGCCGTTCGTGTCGAGCATGTTCGGGTAGGGGATCTGGTAGTTCGAGATGAAGGCGTTGGCCTCCGCCGCCTGGTCACGGACGTTGACGCCGATGAACTGGGCGGAGTCGCCGAACTCCTCGGAGACCTCCTTGAGGTCGGGGGCCTCGACGCGGCACGGCGGGCACGCCGCATACCAGAGGTTGATGACGACCGGGGTCGGCCGCATATCGGCGAGCGAGAGCTGCGAGCCGTCGAGGGTCTCGAAGGTCAGGTCGAGGGGTTCGCCGCGATCCTTGACCGCGACCTGGGAGACGACGCCGGAACCCGAGACGTAGCCCTGGTCGGAGCCCGCCTGTGCGGCGAGCTCATCGTTCTGGGTGCATGCGCTGAGGACGACTGCCGTGCCGGCGATGATGCCCGTGAGGACCGCCCGGCGACCGTACTGTCCGTTGCCGCCGATCATGCTCCCGCCACCGCGTGGCCCGGCTGCAGATCCGCGCAGAGATTCTCATAGCTCACGGACACCAGTGTGGACTTCTCAAATGTGAAACTCGTGACAGACGCGAGCGCGCACTCCCGTTTGCGCGGGTCATGGGCCAGCGGTCGCCCTTCGCCGGCCAGGCGCGCCATCCAGATCGGCAGCTGGTGGGAGACGATGACGCCGCTCGCCTCGGGCCCGTGTCCCTCGAGGCGGGCGCGCAGGCTCGCCATCGCCGCCTGCGTGCGCAGGGCGATCTGGCGGTACGGCTCACCCCACGAGGGCACCAGCGGGTTGTAGAGGCGCACGAGGTTCCGCGGCTGCGCGAGCGTGCGGGCGTTCATCGTCTGCCCTTCGAAGGAGTTCGCCGCCTCGATGACGCGGTCGTCGGTGAAGACGGGCATGTCGAGGTTCTCCGCCAGGGGCGCGATCGTCTGTTGCGCGCGCAGCAGCGGTGAGGCCACAAGCGCGTCGGGGGCATTGTCCTCCTGCGCGAAGTGCTCGCCGACCCGGCGGGCCATCTCATGCCCGCGCTCGGTCAGCCCGAAGCCGGGGATCCGGCCGTAGAGGATGCCCTCGGGGTTGTCGACTTCGCCGTGGCGGACGAGGTGGATCGTGGTCATCGGCTCGACTCTCCGTTCGCATCGGGGACGGCGGCAGCGGCCTTCGCAGCCGCCGGCAGCGCTGCGATGATCCGCTCGAGGATCTCATCGGTGTGGGCGTAGGAGAGGAACCACGCCTCGAATGCGCTCGGCGGCATGTGGATGCCCGAGTCGAGCATCGCATTGAAGAACGCGGAGTACCGGTCGACGTTCTGCGCGCGGGCATCGTCGTAGTCGACGACCTCGCCGTCGGTGAAGAAGACGGAGAACATCGAGTTCGCCGACTGGATCGTGTGCGCGACCCCTTCGGCCTCGAGCGCCGAGGCGACGGCGGGCCGGAGGATGTCCGCTGCCCGCCCGAGGTGCGAGTAGACGTCGAGCTCGGTCGTGAGCTTGAGCGTGGCGAGTCCGGCGGCGGTGGCGACGGGATTGCCCGAGAGCGTGCCCGCCTGGTAGACGGGTCCGGCGGGGGCGAGGTGGGCCATGACGTCGGCGCGACCGCCGAACGCCGCGGCCGGGAACCCGCCGCCCATGACCTTGCCGAAGGTGAAGAGATCGGCGGGCCCGTGCGGGTAGCCCAGGGTCTCGGACTCGTAGCCGTACCAGCCGGCGGCGGAGACGCGGAAGCCGGTCATCACCTCGTCGCTGATCATCAGCGCCCCGTGGGCCTTCGTGAGTTCGCGGATCGTGTTCGTGAAGCCGTCGCGCGGGGGCACGACCCCCATGTTGCCGGGGCTCGCCTCGGTGATGACGCAGGCGATCGACTCGCCGTGCTCGGCGAAGACCGCCCGCAGCGCCTCAGCGTCGTTGTAGGCGACGACGATCGTGTCCTCGGCCTGCGCCCCGGTGACCCCCGGGGTGTCGGGCAGGGAGAACGTCGCGAGCCCCGAACCGGCCTGGGCGAGCAGGGAGTCGACGTGACCGTGGTAGTTGCCGGCGAACTTCACGACCTTGTTCCGGCCGGTGTAGCCGCGGGCGAGGCGGATCGCGCTCATCGTCGCCTCGGTGCCCGACGAGACGAGGCGCACCTCGTCGACGGGGTCGATGCGGGAGACGATCTCCTCGGCGAGTTCGACCTCGCCGACCGACGGGGTGCCGAACGAGAAGCCCTTGACCGCGGCCTCCTGGACGGCGGCGACGACCTCGGGGCGGGAGTGGCCCATGATCATCGGACCCCACGACCCGATGAGGTCGATGTAGTCGTTGCCGTCGGCGTCGCGCAGCCACGCCCCGGTCGCCGAGGTGATGAAGCGCGGGGTCCCGCCGACCGCCCGGAACGCCCTGACCGGGGAGTTCACTCCGCCGGGGATGACGCGCTCCGCCCGTGCGAAGAGGGCGGCCGAGTTCTGGGTGGGTGAGGCGTCGGTCATGAGTTCTCCTTCGCGGTGAGGTGGCGGGCGACCTTGCCGAACGCGACGCCGAGCGTCGCCATCTCCTCAGGGGTGAGGAGGTCGACGAGGTTGCTGCGCACGCTCTCGACATGGGTGGGGGCGGCGGCGACGAGGAGGTCCCAGCCGGCGTCGGTCATCGCACAGTTGACGCCGCGGCCGTCCTCGGGGATCGGGCAGCGCGACAGCAGGCCCTTCTTCTCCATCCGGGCGACGCTGTGGGTCAGGCGCGAGCGCGACATCGTCGTGTCCGAGGCGAGCAGGGCCATGCGCATCGATCGTCCCTCGTGTTCGCTCAGCCGCACGAGGATCTCGTATTCGGGCAGGCCGATGCCGAAGTTCTCCCGCAGATCGGCCTCGAGCTTCGCCCCGAGCAGGGAGCTGCCGGTGAGGTAGGAGCGCCAGGCGCGCTGGTCCGGCGGGGACAGCCAACGTGTCTCGCTCATCGCCGACCTCCGCTCAGCCACCGGCTGACCTCGGTCGCCCAGTACGTGAGGATCGCATCGGCGCCGGCCCGTTTGAACGCGATGAGGGACTCCTCGATCGCGCGGTCGCGGTCGATGGCCCCGGCGGCGGCCGCGAATTCGATCATCGCGTACTCCCCCGACACCTGGTACGTCCACACGGGCACCGGGGACTCCGCGGCCACCTCGGCGAGGACGTCGAGATAGGGCAGGCCGGGTTTGACCATGACGATGTCCGCGCCCTCGGCGAGGTCGAGGTCGAGTTCGTGCATCGCCTCGCGCCCGTTCGCCGGATCCTGCTGGTAGGTCTTGCGGTCCCCGACGAGCTCGGAGTCGACGGCTTCGCGGAAAGGTCCGTAGAACGCCGAGGCGTACTTCGCGGTGTAGCCCATGACGACGACGTCGGTGAAGCCGTGGTCGTCGAGCGCCTCCCGGCACACGCCGACCTGTCCGTCCATCATGCCTGAGAGCCCGAGGACGTGGGCACCGGCGCGGGCCTGCGCGACGGCCATCGAAGCGTATCGTTCGAGCGTCGCATCGTTGTCGACGCGGCCGGCCTCGTCGAGCACGCCGCAGTGGCCGTGCGAGGTGAACTCGTCGAGGCAGAGGTCGGCCATGATGACGGTGTCGTCGCCGAACTCGTCGCGCAGCATCCGCAGCGCCCGGTTGAGGATGCCCTCGGGGTCATCGGCGGCCGAGCCGCGTTCGTCGCGGACGGTGGGGATGCCGAAGAGCATGAGTCCCCCGACGCCGGCGTCGACGGCCTCGCGGGCGGCCTCCCGCAGCGACGTCAGCGTGTGCTGGACGACGCCGGGCATCCCGGTCAGCGGCGCGGGCTCCTCGAGTGACTCCTTGACGAACATCGGCAGGATGAGGTCGGCGGGGGTGAGGTGGACCTCGGAGACGAGGCGGCGGAGGGCCGCGGTCGACCGCAGGCGACGGGGACGGACGATGGGAGCCATGTCAGGCCTTCTTTCTGCGACGCTTCTGGCTGGGGCGCACCGGGGTGACCCCGGCGGTGAGGTCTGCCTCGCGCATGCGCGTGGCGTACGCGACGAGACCGTCGATGAGTGAGGTGAGGTTCGCTTCCTCCGCGAGGACGTCGACCCGCAGGCCGTGCTCCTCCGCGGTGTTCGCCGTGGCCGGGCCGATGCAGCAGATCACCGAGGTGGCTGCCGGCTTCCCGGCGATCCCGACGAGGTTGCGCACGGTCGAGGACGAGGTGAAGAGGAACGCGTCGAAGTCACCGGCCTTGATCGCCTCGCGGATCGGCGCCGGCGGCGGGGAGGCGCGCACGGTGCGGTAGGCGGTGACGTCGTCGACGTCCCAGCCCTTCTCGAGCAGTCCGGCCACGAGCACCTCGGTGGCGATGTCGGCACGCGGCAGGAGGACGGTGTTCATCGGGTCGATGTCGTCGACGTAGTCCGGCCACGCCGCGGCCAGACCCCGGGCCGAGTGCTCGCCGTCGGGGATGAGGTCGGGGGTGATGCCCCAGTCGGTCAGCGCCGCGGCGGTGCGACCGCCGACGGCGGCGACCTTGACCCCGGACAGGGAGCGGGCGTCGAGACCGAAGTCCTCGAACCACATGCGCACGGCGCGCACCGCGTTGACGGAGGTGAAGCCCACCCATTCGTAGGAGCCGTCGACGAGTCCGCGGATCGCCTTCTCCATCTGCGTCGGCGTGCGCGGGGGCTGCACGGCGATCGTCGGGACGACGGTGCCGACGGCGCCGAGTTCGGCGAGCGCCTCGGCCGTCGACGTGCCCTGCTCCTTCGTCCGGGGAATGAGCACCTGCCAGCCGAAGAGCGGCTTCGTCTCGAACCACGCGAGCTCGCCGCGGGAGTCGACGCCCTGGCCCATGATGACGACGAGGCGGTCCCCGGCATTGCGGCACAGCCCCGGGGCCTGCCCGAGGGTGGTCTCGACGCTCGTCTGCTCGGTCGTCGAGATGCCCCAGCCCAGCAGCACCTTCGTCTCCGCGTCCCAGCCGTCGTCGAGCAGGGCCCGGAAGGCCTCCTCGACCTGCGCGGCGGTGCCGGTGAGCACGTGCGTGGTGTTGCGGTGCTTGGAGACGTCGACGTGGGTCTGCGGTCCGGCTTCGATGAAGCGCACCGAGCGGACCCGGTTCGTCGTCAGCGCGGTGCCGGTGTAGGCGGCGGTCGCCGCGGAGAGACCGACCCCGGGCACGATCTCGACGTCGATGCCCGCCTTGCGGCACACGGCCGCCTCGGTGGTCGTCGTCGTGAAGAGGAGACCGTCGTCGGAACTCAGCCGCACCACGGTCTTGTCGGGGCGGGCGAGCTCGGCGAGCCGGCGGCCGCGGGTCGAGGGCGACTGGCCGAGTTCGGCGGCGTCGATGACCTCGGCGGCCTGCGGGACGTAGGCGGTGACGATCTCGGAGTGGACGTGGGCGTCGTAGACGACGAGCGCGGCGTCGGCGAGGATGTCGGCGCCGCGGGCGGTCATCAGTCCCGCCTCACCGGGACCGGAGCCGATGAAGACGACGCGCGGGCCCACCGGCAGGAGCCGCCGGGGCTGGACCTGGCCGGTGCCCTGGGTCTCAGGCTGCTCGCTCATGACTGTCCTTCGGACCGGGACCGGGCGGCGGCCTTGACCGGGGTGAGGTGGTCGGCGGAGCGCGCGGGGTCGATGTCGAGGCGGCGCAGCAGATCCTCGGCCGCGGCGGTGCCGAGTTCGTCGGCGACCCGGGCGATCTCCTTGCCGGCGATCGGCAGGGCGTGATCGTCGCGGGAGCTGAGATCGGCGTCGTCGATGAGCGGCAGCGGCGCGCTCATGTGGGTGCGGGCGATTCTCCCGTCGTCGTCGGCCATCATCGCCGCGACGACGAGCTGCGTCCCGGTGATCGTCGCCAGGGCCCCGATCGGAGCCGAGCAGCCGGCCTCGGCGCGGGAGAGGATCGCCCGTTCGCACGTCACGGCGAGGTCGGTCGCCTCGTCGTGGAGTCGGCGCAGGGCCGCGCGGATCTCGACGTCACCGGCCATCAGAGCCTCGTCCTGCGTGTACGGGCTGTCGGCTCCGCGCGTCTCCACCGCGAGCGCCCCCTGGCCGGGAGCGGGAAGCATGGTGTCGAAGTCGAGGAGGTCGGTCGCCTCGGCGAGCCGCCCGATCCGACGGACACCGGCGGCGGCGAGGACGACGGCGTCGAGGCGGCCGTCGCGGACGTGGGCGATGCGGGTGTCGACGTTGCCGCGGACCCCGCGCACCTCGATGTCGGGGCGGGCGGCGCGCAGCTGGACGGCGCGCGCGGCGACCCGGTGCCGACGACGCTGCCGGCGGGCAGCTGGGCGAGGCTGAGGCCGTCACGGCCGATGAGGACGTCGGCGGGATCGACGCGCGGCGGAATGGCCGCGAGCTGGATGCCCGGCTCCGGGGTCGTCGGGAGGTCCTTGAGCGAGTGGACGGCGATGTCGATCTGGCCCTGGTGCAGGGCCTGCCGGACGGCGGAGACGAAGACGCCGGTGCCGCCGAAGCCCGCGAGCGGGGACATGTTGACGTCGCCTTCGGTGACGACCTCGACGATCTCGACGCGCCAGCCGGTCAGGGCCGCGATCTGGTGGGCGATCGCCGTCGACTGCGAGCGGGCGAGCTGGGAGCGCCGGGTGCCCAGGCGCACCGTGCGGCCCGTCGGGTGCTCGGGTTCGACGACGTCGAGGGTGTGGTCGGCGACCGGCCGGAGACCGTCGGCCTCGATGTGGTCGGGGCTCGCGGCCTTGGCGACCTTCGCCTCCGGGGTCGGCACGGCGTGCGGGGTCTTGATCGTCGGCAGGTCGAAGAGCTGGATGAGCGCCTGCGCGTAGTCGACGTCGGAGTCGGAGACCGCGAGCTCCTTGACCTTGACCGTCGGGGTGTGGATGAGCTTCTCCGCGACCCGGTGGAGGGACTTGCGGACCTCGGCGAAGACCTTGTCGTCGACGTGGTCGCCGATCTTGCGCTGCAGGCGCTCGGTCTCCGCGGCGAGCACGTCCTTGGCGTGGGTGCGCAGCGCGGTGACCGTGGGGGCCACCGCCCGCTCCTTGGCGCCGGACTCGAGCTTCTCCGTCTCCTCGGCGATGATCGCGCGCACCGCTTCGACGGTCTCGACGACGGCGGCGTCGCGCTGGTTCGACGAGGTCGACAGCAGCTTCCGGATGTCGCCGAGTCCGAAGAGGGCGACGTGTTCGAACTCGCGCACGCTCGGATCGATGTCGTGGGGCAGGGCGAGGTCGACGAACGCCTTGTTCGCCGCGCTCTTGGAGTTCTGCGAGAGACCGGCGACGATGTCGTCGCGGGTGACGACGACGCCGCGGGCGCCGGTGGAGGAGACGATGAGGTCGGCGTCGGCGATCTCCTCGGCGAGCGACCGGGGGGTGAGCTCGCGGGCCCGACCGCCCACCTCGGCGATGAGGCGCTCCGCCTTCTCCAGGGTCCGGTTGAGCACGGTGATGTGGTTGACGCCCTCTCGGTGGAGGGTCGCGACGACGAGGCCTGACATCGCGCCGGCGCCGATGACGAGCGCGTTCGCGGCGTGCAGCGGCCCGATGTGGGCCTGGGAGGCTTCGAGGGCGGCGCCGAAGAGGGAGCGGGCGACCTCGTCGAGTCCGGTCTCCGAGTGGGCGCGCTTGCCCACCCGCAGGCTCTGCTGCAGGGCGTGGGAGAGGTCGGAGGTCAGGGCTCCGGCGCTCATCGAATCGGTGAACGTCGAGCGCAGCTGGCCGAGTATCTGGGCTTCGCCGATCGCCATCGAGTCGAGCCCGCACGCGACCTTGAGGAGGTGGCCGAGCGCCTGGTTGTCGTAGTGGGCGTAGAAGTGCCCGGCGATGTCCTGCCAGTCGCGTCCGATCGAGGACACGAGCGCGTTGCCGAGGTCGGCGAGTCCCCCGTGGAAGGCGGAGACGTCGGCGATGAGCTCAAGCCGGTTGCACGTCGAGAGGACGGCGAGTCCGTCGACGCTCGCCCCGTCGAGGGCGTCGGTGCGCAGACGGTCGACGTCGTCGGCCCCGAACGCGAGCGCGTCGAGCATGTCGATCGGCGCCGACTGGTGGGAGATGCCGAGAACCAAGAGAGTCAATTGCTGTGCTCCTCCACTGGAGTGGCCGTAGCCGTTTCGAGCGCCGAGTAGTACGCGAGGACCTGGAGCTCACTGGCCAGGTCGACCTGCTGGACCCGCACGGTCTCCGGGGTGTCGAGCACGGTGGGCGCGAAGTTGAGTATGCCGCGGACTCCCGCCTCGGCGGCGATGCGGGCGGCCGCGGGCGCGCGGAGGCGGGCACGGCCATGACGACGAGGTCGATGGGGTCGGCCCACGTGGCGAGGTCGGCGATCGCGGAGACGGTGAGATCGCCGATCGTCGTGCCGACCTTGCCCTCGTCGCTGTCGAAGATCGCCGTCAGGCGCAGACCGCGCCGCTGGAAGCCGGCATAGTCGGCCAGAGCCGAGCCGAGGCGTCCGGCGCCGATGATCGCGACGTTCTGCGCCCGGTCGAGGCCGAGGAACGATCGCAGGGTCGCGGCGAGGTCCTGCGCCGAGTAGCCGACCCCGCGGCGTCCGGAGCGGCCGAGCTGGGAGAGATCCTTGCGCAGGATCGCGGGAGACACGCCGCTCTGGGCCGCCAGGGTCTCCGAGGAGACAGTGGTCTGGCCGATCGCGGCGATCGTCTCGACCGCCTGCAGGTAGATCGGGAGTCGAGAGATGACGCGCTCGGGGACGTCCTTGCGAACGACACCCTCGATGCTGCCGGCGGAGAGAATCTCGCTCACGTGAACGTGTCACTCCTTCAATCTGCTCGTGCTGCCTCAGGCCTGCGAACCGGTTGGGCGCCTCAGGCGCCCAGCGCGGTCAGGGCCTGCGACAGCCTGTCCCGGTCGACCCGGTGGAAGCTGTGCTGTCGTCCTTCGAGGAGCACCACGGGAACATCCCAGCCGTACTGCGCGGCCAGATCCTCATCGGTGTCGATGTCGATCTCGGTGACGGTGACGTCCCGGCCGGCCACCACCTCGGCGATGGTCGCCTGCGCGGTCTCGCAGAGATGGCATCCGGCGCGCGTGAGGAAGGTCAGTCCGACCACGGCACACTCCTGAGTCGAAGGTGACAACAAACCCCGCCGAAATGGGATTCGAGCGGGGGCGTAGGACCGTGCGGTCTTACTTCTTGTTGCGACGCTGGTGACGAGTCTTGCGAAGCAGCTTGCGGTGCTTCTTCTTCGACATACGCTTCCGGCGCTTCTTGATGACTGAGCCCACGCGGGTACCCCTTGTGATCGTCGGTGGAGGTGAACGTCAGGTGCCCACCCTTTGAACTAACCGTGCAATTCTATCGCCCCGGCCCGTTCTTTCCCAAAACTGTGTCGAGATCCACAGCGGGGCCTCAACTGTGCCCGGCAGGGCGCGGATCAGTCGAAGTACGGGTCGAGACCGAAGAACGGGAAGAGGTTCTTCCGGGTGCCCATGACCGCGCGGTCGAGCTCGGATTCCGGGTCGAAGCCGTGCGACCACGGGGTGAACGTCCCGTCGAAGCCGTCGGTCATCGACAGCGGGGCCTCGCGTCCGGTCTTCGTCTGCGCGTAGTGGGCCCAGCGGCCGGGGATCCGGGCGGTTGGGTCGAGGTCGGCGTCGGCGGCGATCGCGATGAGGTTCGTCCATGCGCGGGGGACGACGTCGATGATCGCGTAGCCCCCTCCCCCGGTCGAGAGCCACCGGCCCTCGGCGTGCTCCTCGGCGAGCGCCCGGACGCGTTCGGTCGCCACCCGCATCCCGTCGACGGACAGGCGCATGTGGGTGAGCGGGTCCATCCGGTGCCCGTCGCATCCGTGCTGGGAGACGATGATCTGCGGGGAGAACGCGGCGATGAGCGCAGGCACGGTGCCGTCGAAGGCCCGCAGCCAGTCCTCGTCGGTCGTCCGCGGGGGCAGGGCGATGTTCGCCGCCGAGGCGGCCGCGCGCAGTCCCCCGATGTCGGCCGGGTAGCCGGTGCCCGGGAAGAGGTACTTCCCGGACTCGTGGATGGAGATCGTCAGCACGCGCGGGTCGTCCCAGAAGAGCTGCTCGACGCCGTCGCCGTGGTGAGCGTCGAGATCGATGTAGGCGATGCGCTCGTATCCCGCGTCGAGGAATTCGTTGATCGCCCCGGCGACGTCGTTGTAGACGCAGAACCCGCTCGCCTTGTCGGCCATCGCGTGGTGCATGCCGCCGGAGAAGTTCACCGCCCGCCGGTAGTCGCCGGAGATGATCGCGCGGGCGGCGTCGACGGAGCCCTGGAAGAGCATCGCCGAGGCGGCGTGCATGTTCTCGAACACGGGGACGTCGTCGGTGCCCAGACCGTGGCGCTCGGCGACCTCGGGGTCGGCGCCTTCGGGGCTGCCGGCGGCCTTGACCGCGGCGATGTAGTCGTCGTCGTGGACGCGGGAGAGGGCCGCCTCGTCGAGGTCGCCGATCGGGTTGACGTGGACGTGGGGGGCGTCGAAGAGCTCGAAGTCGATCGCGAGCTTCGCGGTGAGGTCGAGCCTCAGGGGGTGCATGGGATGGCTGGGACCGAAGTTGTACCCGGTCACCGCCTCGTCCCAGACGACATAGACATCGCTATCGGCCATGGGCCAATGCTATATGGCGCGGCTCACTTCCGGAGATTCGCCCCGGTCCGTCCTACCATGGAGGTTGTGTCCATGAATTCTCCGCAGCGCCTCGACCGATTTCTGCGTCCGGGGCGCTGGGTCCGCGACTTCGTCGATGACATCGCCGTCGCCTCGCCGGCCCGCCTGGCGATCGTCTCGTTCATCGCCGTCGTGGCAGTCTTCGCCCTCCTCCTCATGCTCCCGGCGAGCATGCGCGAACCCGGGTCGGTCTCGACCTCGGAGCACATCGCCAACGCGATCTTCGTCGCCGTCTCCGCCGTCTGCGTGACCGGACTGACCCCGGTCGTCACCGAGGACTACTGGTCGGACTTCGGCATCTCCGTCATCACCGCCGGCATCCAGGTCGGCGGTCTCGGCATCCTCACCCTCGCCTCGCTGCTGGGCATGGCGGTCTCGCGGCGGCTGGGGGTCCGGCAGCGCCTCATCGCCCAGCAGGCCACCTCGGCGCTCAATCTGGGTCAGGTCGGCACCCTCCTCAAGACGGTGTTCATCACCATCCTCACCGCCGAGGCGGTGCTCGCGGTCCTCCTCTTCCCCCGCTTCCTCATGCGCGGCGACAGCGTCGGGGACTCGCTGTGGTACTCCGTGTTCTACGCGATCTCCGCGTTCAACAACGCCGGCTTCACGATCCACCCGGGCGGGGCCGCCTACTTCGCGGAGGACCCGTGGATCCTCTCGCTCATCATGATCGGCGTGTTCGTCGGGGCGCTCGGGTTCCCCGTCGTGCTGATGATCGCGATGAACTGGAACAAGCCGAGCAAATGGGACCTGCACACGAAGCTCACGCTGACGACGACGACGATCGTCCTCGCCGTCGGGTTCCTCTTCCTCCTCCTCTTCGAGTCGGCGAATCCGGCGACGCTCGGGGACAAGAACGCCGGCCACACCTTCGTCGAGGTCCTCTTCATGGCGGTGATGCCGCGCTCGGGCGGGTTCGCGACGATGGAGATCGCCGACATGAGCCAGGCCTCGCACCTGCTCATGGACGTCATGATGTTCATCGGCGGCGGGTCGTCGTCGACGGCCGGCGGCATCAAGGTCACGACCGTCGCCGTCCTCTTCCTCGCCGCCTTCGCCGAGGCGCGCGGTCTCGCCGAGGTCAACGTCTTCAACCGCCGGCTGACCGCCTCGACGATCAAGCTCTCGATCTCCGTCCTCCTCACCGGCGCCGCGATCGTCTTCGTCGGCACGCTCGTCATGCTCCAGATCACCGATGAGCCGCTCGACCGGGTGCTCTTCGAGGTGATCTCCGCGTTCGGCACCGTGGGCTTGAGCGCCGGGGTGTCCGCCTCGGCGTCGGAACCGGCGCTGTACTGTCTGTCCGTGCTCATGCTCATCGGACGCCTCGGTACGATTACACTGGCCGCAGCCCTGTCGATGCAGGACTCCGTGCGCCTCTACCGCTACCCCGAAGAAAGGCCCGTCGTTGGCTAACGAGAACTCCGCAATCCTCGTCATCGGACTCGGACGCTTCGGGTCGGCGACCGCGGTCACGCTCACCCGTCTGGGGCGTGAGGTCATGGCGATCGAGCACAACCCGGAGCTCGTCAAGGACTGGAGCGGAAAGCTCACCCACGTCGTCGAGGCCGATTCGACGAACATCGACGCCCTCCGCCAGGTCGGTGCCGCGGACTTCCAGACCGCGGTCGTCGGCATCGGCACGTCGATCGAGGCGAGCGTGCTGACGACGGCGAACCTCGTCGACCTCGGGGTCGCGCAGGTCTGGGCGAAGGCGATCTCGCCCGCCCACGGCAAGATCCTCCACCGCATCGGCGCCCACCATGTGCTCTACCCGGAGTCCGATGCCGGCATCCGCGTCGCGCACCTCGTGAGCTCCCGGATGATGGAGTACATCGAGTTCGACGAGGGCCACTTCGCGGTGGTGAAGATGCGTCCCCCGCGGGAGATCCAGGGCTTCACCCTCGCCGAGGCGAAGGTCCGCGAGAAGTACGGCGTGACGATCGTCGGCATCAAGAGCCCCGGCCGCGACTTCACCTACGCCGAACCGACGACCCGCGTCGGCAAACAGGACCTCCTCATCGTCGCCGGCAACGTCGAACTCCTCAGCCGCTTCGCCGGGCGGCCGTAGGGGGCGGGGCTGGTGGCAACGGTTGCGTGCCGGGTGGCGCTGGCTGCCTGAAACGGTGGCGGCGTCGGTTGCCGTCGACCATTCGACGGGTGGCGCTGCCATCGACTGCTCTGCGCGGCGGTGCCGGTGACGAAACGTCATTCTGCCTGCCAAAAGCACTGGCGCGGGCGAGAAATTTCGCGGCTTCCGCAATTGTCTGCCAAAAGTGAAATTGCGCGGGAACTAGTCGAGCACGTCAGGATTTCTGGCCGACACAACCTATGCGACAACGCGTGTCGCACCGCGGACGATCGGCGCCTGTCACACGACACCGACACCCGATCTCGCGTTCACCGGCCTGTGGACAACGTGTCCCTATTCGCCCCTGTTTCGGCTATTCCACGGCGCACGGAATGCGCTTCGCATTCTGATCGTTGCGCAATTCCTCACTCCTGTAAGCCGCGCGTTCCGCTCTGTGAAGGGGAATTGCGACTGCAGATGGGATTTCGGCCCCAAGCGACTGGGTGGCATAGGAGGGAGTATCACAAGGTCCGGACTTCAGCGCATTCTCCTGTGGACGCCCGAACGCTGTCCACAGCCTGAAAATCCACCCTTGTCGTGAGAGCGGAGAGGCGCAACCCTGATGCGCATGTACAACGTCGTTCGCACCGCCCAGCTCAGAGCCGCCGGATTGACCAGTCCGCTCGTCAAGGAGGCGCAGTCCTGCTGCCTCACCAAACTGTCATTCGGCGTCTACACGATCGTGCGGCGCTGTGCCGAACCCCGCCATGCGCGGATCCGAACGCTCATCACCGATGACGAGTGGATCCAGCGCAACGACGACCGTCGACAGGGTTCCCTTGCTGACGACCCGGAGTTCGCCGTGCTGATGGGAAAGATTCGGATCTCGTCGTATCCGCATTTCGGCGCCGAGGATGTGCTCATCGGGGTGTCATCCGCGGTCTTCCACAACCTCCCCCTCTACCGGCCGCACCTCAACCGCATCGTCGTCGCCCACCCGTCGGCGCGCCATCGGGGTCCGCTGCTCACCCGCGTCGCCCGCACAGTCCCCGTTGGCGACACCGTAACGATCGGCAAGCTGATTCTCACCAGCCCTGCGCGAGCCGCCCTCGAACTCATCCCGCAGATGGGCGAGTCCGCGGCACTGGCCGCCTTGGACACGGTCGTCCGCCAGGCAGTCTTCGGTTCGGACAACGCCGCCGACGCGGCCGCGCGGTTCGGCTATCCGCCGGACATCGCCGACCGCAGCCAACAGGTCATCGACACGATTCTGCGACCCACCGCCGAGCGCATGACCACCCACCGTTCGCGGGCGATCCGACTCGTCGACCAGGTCAGCGCGCTGTCCGAGAGCTACGCCGAGAGCCGCGGTCGGCACAACTTCCTCATCCTTCGCATCGAGGGGTTCGAACCCCAGGTGGTGGTCTGGGACGGCGATCGGTTCGTCGCCCGCGTCGATTTCATGCACCGTGAAGCGAAAGTCATCGTCCTCATCGACGGTGTCTCGAAGTACGTCGACCACGGCTTTGCGCTGATGAAGAAGGAGACCGAGCAGCAGAACCGGCTGACCGCGCTCGGCTACACCGTCATCCGCGTGAATTTCCAGGAGGTCCTCGACCTCGAGGCCTTCGCGACCAAACTGTTCGGGCAATGTCCCGCGCTGCGCAGCTTCGTCACCCGATGACCGCCGCAGTCCAGCGGCGCGGCACGTCGAGCCCGGAGGCGACACACCCCAGGTGACGGCCAAAGATCGAATTGCCCATCGACTGGTTGCCTGCAGATTCACTTCTCGCCGACAGAGGGCGCGTGTCGCCGAGGCAGTGCGAACGTCTCGCCCGCGCGTGCACTTTCGGCCTGCATGACGACGTTGAGTGCGCCGGAGCACTTCTGCGAGGCCGAGCCACCGACCAGCGACGCCAGCGCGCCGCCCCACTTGTGGGGCGGCGCACCGCGTTTCGGACTGAGCGCGTGCCCAGCGGACGGACCGTCAGTGCTCGACGGCCGCCTCGGCGCCGAATCCGGTGTGGGCGCGGACGTCCATCTCCGCTGCCAGCTCCGGACTCTCCACCGTCTTGTCGGTGATCGAGCCGAGCCATCCGAGGATGAACCCGAGCGGGATCGAGATGATGCCGGGGTTCGACAGGGGGAAGATCGCGAAGTCGGCGCCCGGGATCATCGCGGTCTCGGACCCGGAGACAACGGGTGAGAACGCGATGAGGATGATCGCCGAACCGAGCCCGCCGTAGATCGACCACACGGCACCGCGGGTGGTGAACCGACGCCAGAACAGCGAATAGATGATCGTCGGCAGGTTCGCGCTCGCGGCCACGGCGAACGCGAGGGCGACGAGGAACGCGATGTTCTGACCCTGCACCCCGATGCCGCCGAGGATGGCGACCGCGCCGATGACGACGACGGTGCGGCGGGCGATCTTCACCTCGGCGTCGGGGTCTTCGACCTTGCCCTTCTTGATGACGCTCGCGTAGATGTCATGGGCGAACGAAGCCGCTGCAGTGATCGCGAGACCGGCGACGACGGCGAGGATCGTCGCGAACGCCACCGCGGAGATGAAGCCCATGAGCAGCGGCCCACCGAGCTGCAGGGCGAGCAGCGGCGCAGCCGAGTTCACGCCGCCCGGCGCGTTCTGGATCGCATCGGCGCCGACGATCGCCGCCGCCCCGTAGCCGAGGACGAGCGTGAAGAGGTAGAATGCGCCGATGAGCCAGATCGCCCAGACCACGGACCTCCGAGCCTCCCGCGCGGTGGGCACGGTGTAGAAGCGCATGAGCACGTGCGGCAGACCCGCGGTGCCGAGGACGAGGGCGAGTGCGAGCGAGATGAAGTCGAGCGGGTTCGCCCCGTACTGCAGCCCGGGATTGAGGATCCCCTCTCCCACGCCGGCCGCGGCATTGTCGACGGCGTTCGACAGCAGCGTCGAGAGGTTGAACCCGTTGAGTGCGAGCACCCAGATCGTCATCGCTCCGGCACCGGCGATGAGGAGGACCGCCTTGACGATCTGCACCCACGTCGTGCCCTTCATGCCGCCGACGAGGACGTAGAGGATCATCAGCGCCCCGACGACGGCGATGACGAGCGACTGCCCGAGCTTCCCGTCGATGCCCATGAGCAGGGAGACGAGTCCGCCGGCGCCGGCCATCTGCGCGAGCAGGTAGAAGAAGCACACGGCGAGCGTCGAGATCGCCGCGGCCATCCGCACCGGACGCTGTTTGAGACGGAACGAGAGCACATCGGCCATCGTGAACTTGCCGGTGTTGCGCATCAGCTCGGCGACGAGGAGGAGGGCGACGAGCCACGCGACGAGGAAGCCGATCGAGTAGAGGAACCCGTCGTAGCCGTTGACGGCGATCGCCCCGCAGATGCCGAGGAACGACGCCGCCGAGAGGTAGTCGCCGGAGATCGCGAAGCCGTTCTGCGGCCCGCTGAAGGACCGGCCGCCGGCGTAGTAGTCCGAGGCGGTCTTGTTGTTGCGGCTGGCCCGCAGCACGATGAAGAGCGTGACCGCGACGAACGCGGCGAAGATCGTGATGTTGAGGACGGGGTTGTTCTCCACCTCGGTGGTCGCTTGGGCGAGGAACTCGATCATCGTTTCGCTCCTTCCGATTCCTGCTCGAGGCGCTCACGGATGGCAGCGGCCGGTGGGTCGAGCTTGTTGTTGGCGAACGAGACGTAGAACATCGTGATCGCGAAGGTCGTGACGAACTGCAGAAGCCCGAGCACGAGTCCGATGTTGATCTCCCCGATCACCTTCGTCGACATGAAGTCGTGCGCGTACGTGCTGAGGATGACGTAGAGGAAATACCACGCGAGGAAGGCGATCGACAGCGGGATCACCACTGAGAATCGTTTGCGCTTGAGGGCCTTGAATTCGGGATTGTCCTCTTCAGCGAGGAAATCCACCCGAGTCGGCGTCGGATCGGACATCGTTTCTCCATTTCAGATGTGGTTCGAGCGTCAGTGGTCTGAATCACACATTGTCAACCTATCGTCCGCTCGGTCCTGGGTAATACCACCGAAAGTTGGTAGCGTATTCCCATGAACGTCATGGCCAAGGAAGCTCGGGCGCGCAGATCCGAATCCCGCCGTCTCTTCGCCGAGGCGGTCGACTCCCTCCACGCGAACGGCACCGGCGACGTCGTGTTCGGCGGGCTCGTCGAGGAGGGTGCCGTCACCGTCGAAGCGGTCGCCGGGGCGGGCGAGAACGGTCTCGCCTCGCTCATCGTCAGCACCGGTCGGGGCCTCGGCGGACGTGCCCTGACCGAGGGCACACCCCAGCTGACCCGCGACTACGAGATCGATCCGTTCATCACCCACCATTACGACGAGGTCATCCTCGGCGAGGGCATCCAGGTCCTCATCGCGGTGCCGACCCTGCTCGGCGGCGAGGTGACGGGCATGGTCTACTGCGGACACCGGAAGGCCTTCACCGAGGCGGCCCCGCAGACCGGTGACCTCGTGCGTCGGGTGCGCCAGCTGTCCGTCGACCTCGGGCGCATCGGCCACGGGGCGCTGCGTGCCGAACCGGCCGTCCCGGCGGCTCCCGCGCCGGCGCCGTATGCCGACCTCGACGCCTCGAGCCGGGAGGCTCTGCGCCATACGTTCGCCGAGCTGCGGGCGCTCCGCTCGGACGTCTCCGACGAGGTGACGCGGGAGCGGCTGACGACGATCGAGGCCAGGCTCGCCGACATCCTCTCCGGCCACAGTCCGGAGTCCGCGCCGACGCCGGCCCCCGCGGTGACGCTCGCCCCGCGGGAGACCGACATCCTCTCCCACGTCGCGCTCGGGTGGTCGAATGCGCGGATCGCCGAGGCGCTCGGACTGCGGGAGTCGACCGTGAAGTCCTATCTCAACACGGCGATGGTCAAGCTCTCGGCCCGCAGCAGGCACGAGGCGGTGTCGATCGCCCGCTCGGCGGGCGCGCTGCCGTAAAGGGTCTCAGCCGTCGATCGCGGCGGCGTTCTCCCGCTCCATCTCCAGCGACCGGTCCGCGGCGGCGGTCACGGCCGCCTCGGTGATGTCGAAGATCCCGGCGTCGATGAATGTGTTGAGCGCCGCCAGCGTCGTCCCGCCCTTGCTGCTCACGGCCTGACGCAGGACGGCGGGGTCCGGGTTGTCCGCGAGCAGCCGGCCGGCGCCGTCGGCGGTGGCGACGACCATCTTCGCCGCCGTCTCCGCGGTGAGACCGAGCGTGACTCCGGCCTCGATCATCGCCTCGGCGAGGAGGAAGAAGTACGCGACGCCGGACCCGGAGATCCCGGTCATCGCGGGGATCTCCGCTTCTGCCAGCGGCACGACGAGGCCGGCTCCGGACAGCAGCGTGCGCAGGGTGGCCGTGGCCGTCGGGTCGACGCCGGGGGCAGGGGCGAGCGCGATGACGCCGTACCCGATCGAGCTCGGGGTGTTCGGCATGATCCGCACGATCGGACTGCCGGGTGCCAGCTTCTTAAGGTCGGCGGCGGCCACGCCCGCGGCCATCGACACGAGCACCGAGTCCGGGGACAGGGCGGGGGCGAGCTCTCGCAGGGTCTCGGCCATCATCCACGGCTTGACGCCGAGGAAGACGAAGTCCGCGCCGGCGACCGCCTCCCGATTGGCCTCGGGGTTCTCCTCGACGGAGGTGACCACGGCGTCCGGCAGGGCCGCAGCGAGCGTCTGCGCCGAGGCGGCCGACTGCGTCGTCGCCCGCACCTCGATGCTCGGGTCCGCGGTGAGGATCCCCGTGATGAGCGCCGTGCCCATGTTTCCCGTGCCGATGGATGCGATCGTGGTCATGAGGACCTGCCTTTCGTGCGGTGCTGGTGCGGGCATTCGTGCCGCTGAGTATCGTACCGGGCACGGTCCCGGCAGGGAGAACCGCAGGGTCAGCGGGCTGTGTCAGCGGGCGTCTTCACGGACGTTGTCCCGCGCCGAGGCGGCCCCGCCGTCACGGCGTCCGGTCCCGGTTGCGGGGGCTGAGTCCGACCCCGAGCCGGTGCGCTCCGGTCCGATCGGGCTCGCCGGGTTCTTTCCGTTCGCGCCGTTGAGGCCGAGGTGCTGCCGGGCGAAGGCGAGCGAATCGGCGAGCATCTGCTCCCGCGTCGACTTCTTCGCGACGAATCGCGTGTTGACCTCGAGGACGACATCGCCGGACCAGTTGTGCTTCGCGAGGTACTGGAGCGTCTCGGCCACGGGCATCGTTCCGGCGCCGGGCACGAGGTGCTCGTCCTTGAGCGATCCGGATCCGTCGGTGAGGTGGACGTGGCGCAGGCGGGGGAAGATCTCGGCGACGGTGTCGCGAGCGTTCATACCCGCCGTCGAGGCATGGGAGAAGTCGAAGGTCAGAGCGTCGTAGTCCTCGTCGAGCGGGTTCCAGTCGGGGTAGTAGACGAGGATCTCCCTGACCCCGGCCCGCCACGGGTACATGTTCTCCACGGCGAGGACGACACCGGTCTCCTCGGTGACCTTGCGGACGCCGTCGACGAAGCCGCGGGCGTAGGCGCCCTGCCAGCGGAAGGGCGGGTGGAGGACGACGGTGGTCGCGCCGACCTCACGGGCGAGGTTCGCCGTGATCCGCAGCTTCTCCCAATGGTCCTTGTGGAGCACGCGCGGCAGGAAGAGCAGGGTGGGCGCGTGGAGCGACATCACCTCGAGGCCGGTGTCGGCGGCGAGGCCGTTGATGAGGTCGACGTCGCGGGTCTCGGCATTGTGGGTGACCATGATCTCGACGCCGTCGTAGCCGATCGCGGCGGCCTGCGTGAACGTCTCCTCGACGGTCATCGGGGAGACCGAGGACGACGAGAGGCCCACCCGGATGGGATGGTCGGAGACATGGTGGGTGTCGTGGTCGTAGACCGCGTTCGTCGCGAAGTACTCCCGGTGCCGCCGAGAGTTCGACCGCGCAGAGTTCTTCGCGGTGAGGACCTTTCGTCCCGGCTTCGTCTTCTTCGCCTTGCTCACTCTCGTCAGTCTAGTCCTCATCGCCGCGCCTGCGGCTCCGGTTTCCCTCACAGTCGGTTGCGCCCCTCCCCGTCCGCGTCGCGCCGCTCGGCTAGGGTGAGCGCATGAGCGAACCGATCGTGCGCCCGGCGCATCTCGACGATGCGCCCCGCCTCGGCGAGATCCACGTCGCCGCGTGGCGCGCCGCCTACCCCGGGATCATGTCGGCGGAGTTCCTCGCCGGGCTCGATCCGGCCGACTTCGCGGCGAACTGGGTGCAGGCGCTGAGCACGCCCGACAACCGCGTCCGGAACTTCGTCGTCGAGGCTGCGGGTCGGGTCCTCGGGTTCGGCGGCGTCAGTGCGCCCCGGGACCCCGCCGAGGTGCTCGATCGCCTCCCGACCACCGACCGTCTCGGCCAGCTCGCCCACATCAATCTCGACCCGGCCGCCTTCGGCACCGGGGTCGCCTCGGTGCTCTTCCAACGGCTCGAGGACGAGCTGCGGGCCGACGGCTTCGTCCGCGCCTACCTCATGGTCGCCGAGGGCAACGAGCGGGCCATGCGCTTCTACGCCAAGCACGGGTGGCAGCGCACGGATGTCACCCACACGTACGGCGCTCCCCCGCTCCCCGAACGGGTCTTCATCGCCGAGCTCTGAGCCCGACCGCCTCGGCGCGGCAATGCGAAGGGCGCCCAGCCACCCGCAGCGGGGTGACTGAGCGCCCGGATAGCGGCTCAGACGGCGCGGCTATCAGCCGTAGAGCTCCTCGACGTCCTCGTCGACCCAGCCCTTCGACTTGTCGACGGCCTTGTTCCACAGACGGTAGACGCGGGCGACGGTCTCGTCGTCCATCTCCGGCACCCAGCGCTTGTCCTCGTGCCAGTTCTTCTTCACGTCCTCTTCGCCGTTCCAGAACTTCACGGCGATGCCCGCGGCGTACGCGGCGCCCAGTGCCGTGGTCTCGATGACCTCGGGACGGATGACGGGCACGCCCAGGAGGTCGGCCTGGAACTGCATGAGCGTCTCGTTCGCGACCATGCCGCCGTCGACCTTGAGCTCGGTGAGCTCGACACCGGAGTCGAGGTTCATCGCGTCGAGGACCTCACGGGACTGGAACGCCACCGATTCGAGCGCGGCCCGGGCGATGTGGTTCTTGTTGACGTACCGGGTGAGGCCGACGATGACGCCGCGGGCGTCGGATTCCCAGTGCGGGGCGAAGAGGCCGGAGAACGCGGGCACGATGTAGCAGCCGCCGTTGTCCTCGACCTGCTTGGCGAGCACCTCGACCTCGGGGGCGTCCTTGATGAGTCCGAGGTTGTCGCGGATCCACTGAACGAGCGAGCCGGTCACGGCCACCGAGCCCTCGAGGGCGTAGACGGCGTCGTCCTCGCCGATCTTGTAGGCCACGGTCGTGAGCAGGCCGTTCTTGCTCGCCACCGGCTCGGTGCCGGTGTTGATGAGCATGAAGTTGCCGGTGCCGTACGTGTTCTTCGCCTGCCCCTTCTCGAAGCAGGCCTGCCCGAACGTCGCCGCCTGCTGGTCGCCGAGGATGCCGCAGATCGGGGTGTCGATGAGCAGCGTGTTCTTCGCGCCGTAGCCGTAGATCTCCGAGCACGACTTGATCTCCGGCAGCATCGACATCGGAATGCCCATGTCCGCGGCGATCTCCTCGTTCCAGTCGAGGGTGTCGATGTTCATCAGCATCGTCCGCGAGGCGTTCGTGACGTCGGTGACGTGGACGCCGCCGTTGACTCCGCCGGTGAGGTTCCACAGCACCCACGTGTCCATCGTGCCGAAGAGGAGGTCACCGGCTTCGGCGGCCTCCCGGGCACCCTCGACGTTGTCGAGGATCCACTTCGCCTTCGGTCCCGCGAAGTACGTCGCCAGCGGCAGGCCCACGCGGTCCTTGTACTTGTCGGCGCCCTCCTCGCCGCCGAGTTCGTCGGCGATCTTCTGGGTGCGCGTGTCCTGCCAGACGATCGCGTTGTAGACGGGCTCGCCGGTGTTCTTGTTCCACACCAGGGTCGTCTCGCGCTGGTTGGTGATGCCGACGCCTTCGAGCTGGTGGCGGTTGATGTTGGCCCGCGAGAGCGCCTGGCCGATCGCCTCGGTGGTGTTGCGGATGATCTCTTTCGGGTCGTGCTCGACCCAGCCGGCGCGGGGGAAGATCTGCTCGTGCTCGAGCTGGCCGCTCGAGACGATCTGCCCGTCGTGGTTGAAGACGATCGCCCGGGACGAGGTGGTTCCCTGGTCGATCGCGAGGATGTACTTGTCCTGGCTCATGGAGACTCCTGTGTCCGATCAGTGCCGGTGGGCACCGCTCTTGAGTGGGTGGGTGCACCAGTTGCCCTCTAGCATGTCACGGCCTGGCGCGGTTGGGCACGGCTTCAGATGAATGCCTGCGAGACGAGGCCCGCGATGACACCGCCGAGGATGGGGCCGACGATCGGCACCCACGCGTAGCCCCAGTCGGAGCTGCCCTTGTTCGGGATCGGCAGGATCGTGTGCGCGATGCGCGGTCCGAGGTCGCGGGCCGGGTTGATCGCGTAGCCGGTGGGGCCGCCGAGGGAGGCGCCGATGACGACGACGACGAGGGCCACGGCCAGGGGTCCCAGTCCGCTCGGCGTGCCGCCGAAGAGGAGGATGATGAAGACGAGGACGAAGGTGCCGATCACCTCGGCGACGACGTTCCAGCCGTAGCTGCGGACCTCGGGGCCGGTGGAGAAGGTGCCGAGGATGTTGCCCGGTTCGCCCTCTGCGTCGTAGTGCTTCTTGTAGACGAGCCACGCGAGGATCGCACCGATGGTGGCGCCGACGAGCTGCGCGATGAGGTAGGCGAACGTCGTGCCGACCGTGATGTCGATGCCCGGGGCGTACTGGTCGGCGCCGCTGGCGAGGATGCCCAGCGTCACTGCCGGGTTGAGGTGCGCGCCGGATTTGTAGGCGACGTAGACGCCGGCGAAAACCGCGAGGCCCCAGCCGAACGAGATCATCAGCCAGCCGCCGCCGTTGCCCTTCGTCTTCGCGAGGATGGCGTTCGCGACGACGCCGACGCCGAGCAGCAGCAGCATTGCCGTGCCCGCCGTCTCATGGAGGAGGATTGTGCCTATCTGTCCCATTGTGTGTGAACTCCTTTGTTGAGATGGGGATGGAACGGGCTAGCGGGTCCCCCAGCTGGCTTCGACCAGGGCTGCGGCCGCGGCGTCGTCGTGCGTCGACTCGGCGGCGACCTGGGCGTCGACGTGGGCGTTGAAGGCGGCGATCTCTGAGGCGACGCGCTCGGCGTCCCAGCCGAGGACCTCAGCGACGATCTCGGCCACCGGTGCGGCGGCGGCCCGCCCCCGGTCGCGGACCTCGTAGTTGAGCCGCATCCGACGTTCGAGGACGTCGTCGAGGTGGACGACGCCTTCGCAGCTGGCGGCGTAGTGGGCTTCGACGCCGAGGTAGCGGTCGGCTCCCGGCAGCGGCTGCCCGAGTTCGGGGTTGTCGTCGATGAGGTCGAGGAGGTCTTCGAGCAGGGTGCCGTAGCGGCGGATGAGCCGCTTGACCCGGGTCTCGTCCCAGCCGTAGCGCTCGGCGATGCTCGCCTGGCCGCGGCGCACCGCGCCGACGCCCTGGGCGCCGATGAGCGGCACGGACTCCGTCAGGGACGTCCGGTCCTTCGCGTCCTCGCCGAGGGCGAAGTCGACGACGTCCTCGGCCATCACCCGGTAGGTCGTGAATTTGCCGCCGCGATCGCCGACAGCCCGGGCTCGACCTCCATGACGGTGTGCTCGCGGGAGACCTTCGTCGAGGCCTCGCCGTCCTTCTGCACCGGCTGCAGGAGCGGGCGCAGACCCGAGTACACGCCGATGACGTCGTCGCGGGTGAGCTTGTTCTCGAGGATCGCGTTCGCGTGCTCGAGGAGATAGTCGATGTCGTCGGAGGTCGCCACGGGGGCCGCGACGTCCTCCTTCCACGGGGTGTCGGTGGTGCCGATGACCCAGTAGCCATCCCAGGGGATGACGAAGAGGACGGACTTCTCCGTCTTCGAGATGATGCCGGTGTCCGGGTCGGCCTTGATCTTGTCCTGGTCGACGGTGATGTGCACGCCCTTCGAGGCGAGCACCTTGAGCCCGGCGTCGGCCTTCGCGAGGTCCTGCTGCTGTTCGGTCCACACTCCCCCGGCGAGGATGGTGCGGCGGGCGTAGACGTCGAACTCGCGGCCGGAGATGCCGTCGCGGGCGCGCACGCCGATGACGCGGTCGCCGTCGTGGAGGTAGTCGATGACGGAGACGTGGTTGGCCGCCGCGGCCCCGAAGCTCGCCGCCGAGCGCACGAGGGTCATGACGAAGCGGGCGTCGTCGACCTTCGCGTCGTAGTATTCGAGCGCGCCCACCGCGGCGTCGTCGGCGAGTCCCGGGAAGTGCGCGCTCAGCGTCTTCTTGCCCAGGTGGCGGTGCATGGGCACGGCGCGCTTGCGGCCGGGCCGGGTCGCCATCGTGTCGTAGAGGAGGACGCCGGAGCCGATGAAGGCCCGGTCGATGAGGCGGTGTTCGAACGGGAAGACGAAGGCGACGGGTTCGACGAGGTGGGGTGCGGTGTGCGTGAGCAGCAGGTCGCGTTCCTTGAGCGCCTCGGCGACGAGTTTGAAGTCGAGCATCTCGAGGTAGCGCAGACCGCCGTGCATGAGCTTCGACGAGCGGGACGACGTGCCCGAGGCCCAGTCATGGGCGTCGACGACGCCGACCTTGAGTCCGCGGGTGGCCGCGTCGAAGGCGGCGCCGGCCCCGGTGACCCCGCCGCCGACGACGAAGACGTCGAGCGGATCCTCGGGCGTCGTGGCCGCCATCGCGGACAGGGACTCTTCACGGAACGAGGGGGATAGCTCGCCGTTTCGCATTGCCGTCATGCCTCCAGAGCTCGGGGCGAGAGGCCCCGTTCGAGATACGGCCGAGAGGTGACCGGCCGGTAATCTCAAGCTAGCAGGCGGCGGAGACAAATGTGAACCGCTGCGAGGGTGATTCCGGCCATTGTCGAAAGCGGTGTCGAACCGTGACCTAATCCGCGGCTGCGCGCATCGCCGAGGTGGCCTCGGCGGAATCCAGCAAGTCGAGTTTGCGCATGATGATGCCCTCGCGCAGCGCCCACGGGGAGATGCTCATGACGGAGACGTCGAAGATCGTGAAGGCCGCCTCGGCGACGATGGCTCCGGCGAGCACCTGACCGGCACGGGCCTCCGAGACGCCGGGCAGTGTCGCCCGCTGCTCGGGGGTGCGGCTGGACAGGGTGTCGATGATGCCGGGCAGGTCGCGGCGGAAGAGCTTGCGGGGCACGTAGATCCCGTCGCCGCTCGGGGCGGCGCCGGCGATCCGGGCGAGCGAGCGGAACGTCTTCGAGGACCCGACGACGTGGTCGGGCGTGCCGACGCGGTTGATGTCTCCGGCGATCCGGCCGATCTGGGAGCGCGCGTACTTCCGCAGCCGGTGGATCTCCTCGGCCGTCGGGATCGGGTCGGGGATGAAGTCGGCGTACGTGCGTCCGGCGCCCAGCGGCACGGACACGGCCGCCTGCGGGTACTCGTCCTGGCCCGCCGCGATCTCGAGCGAACCGCCGCCGATGTCGAGGAGGAGGATCTTGCCGGCCGACCAGCCGAACCAGCGGCGGGCGGCGAGGAACGTCACGCGCGCCTCGTCCCTGCCGGACATGACGTTGAGCGTGACCCCGAGCTGCGCGCTGATCGAGTCGATGAGCGCCTCCCCGTTGGGGGCGTCGCGGACCGCCGAGGTGGCGAACGCGAGGATCTGCTCGGCGCCCTGGTCCTCGGCGATCTCGACCGCCTCGGCGACGAAGTCCCGCAGCCGCTGCTGACCGGCGTCGTCGATCGACCCGTCGGGCCGGAGGTACTCGGCGAGCCGGAGGACCTCCTTGTGCGAGGTCGCCGGCAGCGGGGGTGCCCCGACATGAGCGTCGACGACGAGGAGGTGGACGCTGTTGGAACCGATATCGAGGACTGCGAGGCGCATTCGCTCAGTGTATCCCGCGGATCGCTCGCCTCAGTCGTGTGCGGGATCCGGTCGCAGATCTGGCGAGAACCCTACAAGCTGGAACTTGTAAGGCTCGTCAAACGTCAATTTCCTCCCTTTGAGACCGTCGACGTCATCATCTCCGGCATCTTCGAGTACGAAGCTCCACCCTCGTTCCTCCTCTGTGAACCAAGGGGCTGCCAGTCGCCAGTGACCAAGAACCGTCTGTTCACCTTTCAGCACTGCCAAGAGCCTCCGGACTGGACGGTGCTCGCGACTGGCCGCGCCGAGCGGCCACCATTTTCGCGCACGATCGGCAAACTGGGCCCCTCCCAGTCCACCGAATGGCGATGGCCGATCGTCAATCGAGTCTGCGGCAATTCGAACGATGGCGGTATTCGTCAAGTCTTCGTAGTCAACGGTTTCCCCCGGCCTGTAATAGATCGCCGGGCCGAGCACAGTCGTTGACTTAGTGCCCGCGCGGTTCGTGTAGGAGAGACCGTTGTCTTGCACCTCGATGCCAATCACTCCTGACCGACCGTCCGTCTCGTCTGAGTGGCGCACAGTTTGCCCAGCGCGAGCGGCGATGTAGATGGCTATGGCTTCCGCCTTACGAGCATCCTCCCGGGTCGAAAACGGCTCGACTGTCTGCAGAATGCGCGAGCCTGCTCGACCACGCAACGCCTGCGCGTTCTCGTTATGCGGCTCCCAGACACGACGCATGCTGTCGGCGATGCCGATATAGACCTCGCGCCTATCCGAACTCTCGTAGATATACAGATACGTGCTCATCCCAGTTCCTCTTCCTTCAAGGTGACTCAACCCGCATCTGCTGAACAGTCTCGCAAGATAGGGAAACTATGTCTAGTCAATTTGACCAGACATGTTGAAGCTATAGGTTATGAACTGATGGACCCAGACTTCAGGGAGCCCGGAAGGAAAGTCGAACATGCCCACTTCGGCACACGATTTGCCATTCGAGAGCCACGATCTCAGCGCGGTATTGCTTCACTCGGATGAAGACGAGCCTCTACGCATCTGTTCAATTCGCGAGGCGGCGGAACTGCTCAGGCGTCCGCTGGCGCAAATGCAGATGATGTCCGGCGCACACTTGCTCGGCCGGTCGTTCACCACTTCCAGTGGAACCACGTACTACCTGCGATCAGATATCGATGAACTTTCGCGCGCACCACGGCTCGACAAGCATGACTTATTGCAAGTGACTGCCCCGGAGTTTCCCGCCCTACCGACCGTTGTGCTTCGCCAAGCCGCTCCTCGACGCCAAGACTCCGTCGAACGCAGTTGGTATGGATTCGACCGCCTCTTCGATCGTTCGACCGACCCCGCAAACGCGCCGCACAAGACAACGCTACTCGGATGTTCTGGCCGGTTACGCTGCGTAATCGGCAGATCGTAGAGCAGGCAGCACTGGCAGGTGCGACGATCCCACTGGTCATCTCCGTTGGAGGCTGGATCGCCTCATGCCGGGAGATCACCGGAATCGACAGCACGCTGTCCGCAGCGCACGGTAGTCAGGTAGCCTTCACTGTCAAATCACCGGGAGATTGGGCGAGCAGACTCACTGACAGCTGGTTGAACTCCGGGCCAGGTAAAGCGATTCTCTGGTGGAACCATGAAAGGAATTGACGGCCCGCGGATCAGCCTGTGCTGGCCCCTCGCAGCGCCCGCGTCCTCAGTCCTGCCAGTCGCCGGCGCCGAACCCGAACTCGGGGGCGCGTTTGGCGAAGAACGCCTCCTGTCCGCGCGCGATCTCCGCCCGGTACGCCTCATCGAGCCACCGAGGCGGCGCGACGTCGTCGGAGAGCGTGCCGCCGAGGACGGACTTCGCCCCGAGCTGGCTGAGCCGGGAGAGACCGGCGACCCGCTCCCCCAGCGCCTGCGCGGCACGCAGCGGCGCCTCGGCGACCTCATGGAAGAACCCGAGCCGGTGCATCTGGTCGAAGTCGACGATCGAGGCGGTGAGCAGCAGGTACCTGGCCCACGCGTCCCCGAGGACCCGGGCGAGGCTCTCGGTGGGTCCGGGCGGGTAGACGAGACCGAGCTTGGCCGCGGTCACCCCGTACTTCGACCCGGGGGCGGCGATGCGGATGTCGCAGGCCGCGGCGATCTCCGTGCCCCCGCCCACGCAGTTGCCTTCGATCGCCGCGATCGTCACGGTCCGGGAGCCCGCCACGGCCGCCTCGGCGGCGGAATTGAGCTGCCAGAAATCGGCGATGGGCACGTCGAGGTCGGCGATGTCGGAGCCCGCGGAGAAGTGACCACCGGCACCGGTGATGATGAGCGCGCCGATCGAATCATCGGCGTCGACGCCTGCAATGATCTCCGGCAGCGCGCGCCACATCGCGCGCGAGAGCGCATTGCGCTTGTCCGTCCGAGTGAGAACGAGGGTTCCGACCCCACCGCTGACGGTGAAGTCGAAACCCTCGAGTGCGGTCGGACGATAGGGCTCGTCCGCGCTCATGCTCAGCCCCTGGCGTCGGGGACTTCGCGCTGCGGCTCGCCGTCGTACGCGCTCAGCGGACGGATGAGGGCGTTGTTCGCCTGCTGCTCGAGGATGTGCGCCGTCCACCCGGTGATGCGGGACATGACGAAGATCGGCGTGAACTGATCGGTGTCGAAGCCCATGAGGTGGTACGCCGGCCCCGAGGGGTAGTCGAGGTTGGGGTAGATGCCCTTGCGGGAGACGAAGTCCTCTTCGAAGGTGTTGTAGAGGTCGAGCAGATCGTTCGCGCCCTTGACCGCCGCCATGTCCTCGAACGCCTTGCGCATCGTCGGCACGCGCGAGTCGCCGTTCTTGTAGACGCGGTGGCCGAAGCCCATGATCTTCGCCTTGCGCGCCAGCGCATCGTCGATCCACGCCGACGCCCGGTCGGCGGTGCCGACCTCTTCGAGCATCGCCATGACCGCTTCGTTCGCCCCGCCGTGCAGCGGCCCCTTGAGCGCCCCGATGGCTCCGGCGACCGCGGAGTAGAGGTCGGAGGTCGTCGAGGTGATGACGCGGGCGGTGAACGTCGAGGCGTTGAACGAGTGCTCGGCGTAGAGGATCATCGAGATGTCGAAGCTGCGCACGACCTCCTCGGCGGGCACCTCGTCGAAGACCATCTTGAAGAAGTTCGCGGCGTAGTCGAGGTCGGTGGTCGGGGCGACCGGGTCGAGGCCGTGCCGGCGCCGGTGGTCGATCGCGACGATCGTCGGCAGCTGCGCGTAGAGGCGCTCCGCCTTTTCGAGGTTGGCCTCCTCCCCTTCCGTGTCCGCATCCGGGTCGACGGCGCCGAGGTAGGCGACCGCGGTCTGGACGACGTGCATCGGGTGGGCGTCCTTGGGCAGGCCGAGGATGATGTCGACGAGCTCGGGCGAGATCTCACGCTGGGCGTGCTCGCGGGCCTTGAACTCCGCCAGCTGCTCCTCGGTGGGCAGTTCGCCGTTCCAGATGAGGTAGGCGACGTCCTCGAAATTGCGCTTGGCCGCCAGCTCCTGCACCGGGTAGCCCCGGTAGGTGAGCGAGTTCGTTTCCTGGACTACCTTCGAGACCGCGGTGGTGTCGACGACGACGCCGGCGAGTCCCTTCTTGATTTCTTCGGTCACTGGTGACCCTCCTGTGAGAAGTTGAATACGGCCGAGTCGAATTCGTTGTACGCGGCGTAGTCGATGGTGTCGTAGAGGTCCGCGCGGTCTGCATCCGGTCGACGAGGCTGACCTGAGTCCCCTCGTCCCGAATCGTCTGCAGCCCCGCCGTGATCGCACCCATGGCCAGACGCAGGGTCGTGACCGGGTAGATCACCATCTTCACCCCGACGTCGGCGAGCTGCTGGGTCGTGAAGAGCTCGCTCTTGCCGAACTCCGTCATGTTCGCCAGGATCGGCACGTCGACGCTCGCGACGAAGCGCTCGAATTCGCTGAGGTCCCGCATGGCCTCGGGGAAGATCATGTCGGCCCCGGCGTCGGCGTAGGCTTTCGCCCGGTCGATCGCCCGGTCGAGACCCTCACCGGCGCGGGAGTCGGTGCGGGCGCAGATGACGAAGTTCTCGTCCCGGCGGCCCCGGACGGCGGCGGCGATGCGCTGGTTCATCTCGGCCGTCGTCACGACCTCCTTGCCGTCGAGGTGGCCGCACCGCTTCGGGTTGACCTGATCCTCGAGGTGCATGCCGGAGAGACCGGCATCCTCGAACTCCTGGACGGTGCGGGCGACGTTCATCGCCTCGCCCCACCCGGTGTCGGCGTCGATGAACGTCGGCAGGTTCGTCACCCGCGCGATCGCCCGGCCGTGATCGGCCACCTCGGTGAGGGTGGTCAGTCCGATGTCGGGCAGTCCCATGGCCGCGGAGAACGCGCCTCCGGAGATGTAGACGCCCTCGAACCCGGTCTGCTCGATGATCTGCGCGTTGAGCGGGTTGATCGCGCCGGGGAACTGGACGATCTCGCTGCCGGCGAGGAGGTCGCGGAACTGCTTCCGGCGCTCGGCCGGGGTCGCGGTCGCGCCGAGCATCAGAAGATCCCCTTCGAACCGCTGTGGGTGAGGCCCTCGACGGTGAAGCTGAGCTGGCCGACGCCGGCGGCGTCGAGGCTCTCGAGGTTCTCGGCGAGGTCGAGGAAGCGGGTCTGCTCGGAGTCGGTGAGGATGCCCTCGGACAGGGTGCGGAACTTCTCGACGTAGTTCTCGCGGACGAACGGGCGAGCGCCGAGCGGGTGGGCGTCGGCGACGGCGATCTCGTCGGTCAGCGTCGAGCCGTCCTCGAACTCGATCTCCACGCGACCGCCGAAGGCCTTCTCGTTCGGATCGGTCGAGTGGTAGCGGCGGGTCCACTCGGGGTCCTCGGTCGTCTCGATCTTGTGCCAGAGCTTGACCGTCTCCGGGCGCGCGGCGCGCTCGGGGGTGTAGGAGTCCTCGTGGTGCCAGCCGCGGTCCTCGAGCGCGACGGCGAAGATGTACATGATCGAGTGGTCGAGGGTCTCACGGCTGGCCTGCGGATCCATCTTCTGCGGATCGTTGGCGCCGGTGCCGATGACGTTGTGGGTGTGGTGGGAGGTGTGGATGACGATCCGCTTGATCTTCGTGAGATCCTCGATCTCCCCGCCGAGCTTGCGCGCGAGGTCGATGAGCGCCTGCGCCTGGTATTCGGCGGAGTGCTCCTTCGTGTACGTGTCGAGGATCGCGCGCTTGGCCTCGCCCTTGGCCGGCAGCGGGATCGTGTAGCGGGCCTCGGGGCCGGAGAGGATCCAGGCGATGAAGCCGTCCTCGCCTTCGTAGATGGGGTTGGGGGCACCCTCGCCGCGCATCGCGCGGTCGACGGCTTCGACGGCCATCTTGCCCGCGAACGCCGGAGCGTGGGCCTTCCACGAGGAGATCTCGCCCTTGCGCGACTGGCGGGTCGCCGTCGTCACATGCAGGGCCTGCTGAATCGCCTGGAAGGTCACCTCGGTGGGCAGGTGGAGCATCGCGCCGATGCCGGCGGCGGCCGAGGGCCCGAGGTGGGCGACGTGGTCGATCTTGTGCTGGTGCAGGCTCATGCCCTTGACGAGGTCGACCTGGATCTCGTATCCGGTGGCGATGCCGTTGATGAGGTCGGGACCGGCGATGCCCATGTGCTGGGCGACAGCGAGGACCGGCGGGATGTTGTCACCGGGGTGGGAGTACTCGGCGGCGAGGAAGGTGTCGTGGAAGTCGAGTTCGCGCACGGCCACGCCGTTGGCCCAGGCCGCCCATTCCGGGGAGAAGCGGTCGCCCAGCGGCAGACCGAAGATCGTGGCGCCGGGGCTGAACGGATGCGCCTGCGCCTGTTCGCGGGCGTGGGTGGGCGCCGACCGGTTGACCGAGGCGGCCGCGACGGCGGCGTTGTCGATGACGCGGTTGATGACCATCTCAGTGACATCGGCATCAACCGGGGTGGTGTCGGAGGCGACTTCTGCGATCTTCCAGGCGAGCTGGTCTTCACGAGCCAGGTTCTCTGAGCTCTTGTGGGTACGGACTTCATGATCAATCATGGGCAATCCCTTCAATCGTCCTTGACCGCCGCTGGCCATGTCGCGACCGCTGCAGGCCTGGGGAATGGTTGTCTCAACTGTAGGCCACGTCACTGCTGCGTCCGCGGGCCCGGCCAGAGTTTTATCTTGACATCAAGATACTTTACCCGAGCGGTGACGCCCGACACCACCCCGGGTGGGCGGGCAGACGAACGCCGAGGTGGGCGGGCCGTGCCGGGACGCTGGAAGCCGTGGTGACGCCCCTGCCCGAGCCGGCCCGCGACCGCTGACCGAGCAGGCCCGCGACCGCCGCCCGGGCAGGTGAACTGTGACACAATCGGGATATGACCCGCACTGCCCTCGACTTCGACGAGAACTGGTTCGACGACAACGAGTTCGCCCAGCTTCGCCGCCGTCTCCCCATCCCCTATGTCAATGCCATTCCGGTCCGCGTCGGCGAGGCCGGGGACGTCGAGCAGATCGGCCTCCTGCTGCGCCGCCTCGACGACGGCACCCTGGGCCGCGAGGTCGTCGGCGGACGCATCCGCTACCACGAGAGCATCCGCCAGGCCCTGCTCCGGCATGCCGAGAACGACCTCGGCCCGATGGCGCTGCCCGTCGTCCCGCCGGCCATCGCCCCGTTCCACATCGCCGAGTACTTCCCCACCGAGGGCACCTCGCTCCTCCACGACCCGCGCCAGCACGCGATCTCGATGTGCTTCGTCATGGAGGTCCGCGGCGAATGCACCCCGCGCGCCGATGCGCTCAGCCTCGACTGGCTCACCCCCACCGAGGCGCTGCGCTCCGACATCGTCGCCGAGCTCTCCCACGGCCAGGAGCACATCATCCGCTCAGCCCTGAGCTACCTCGGCTTCGCCGTCTGACGCACCCCTCCCCCTGGCGCAGGCCGTGAGCACGCGCCGAGGCCGTGGGCACGCGCCGCACGCGAGAGGAATCCGTCCGCCTCGCGGTCTTCTACACGTTGTAGAAAACACTTGGGTACACTGAGGGCGACGAGGACGGCACACGGTTTTCGGGGCCGTCGTCCCCGTCAGGGTTGGTCAGGCCCCGATGGAAGGACTGCCATGACTGCTGACTCCCGCTCGTCCGCCGCGAACCCGGCCGAGGCCCGCCCGACCGACACCCGCGCCTCCGATTCCGGACTCACCGACAACCTCGGCGTCCTCGTCGGCTTCGACGGATCCGAGCTCGCAGCCCTTGCCCTGCGCTACGGTGCCGCCGAGGCGCTGCACCGAGACGTTCCCCTCACCGTCGTCACGGCCTTCACGATGCCCCTGATGATCTACCCGAACATGGCCTCGATCCCGTCCGAACCCGAGGACGAAGCCGCGATGCGGGCAGCGGAGAAGACCCTCGCCGAGGCGGCCGAACTCCTCGCCGATCATCCCGGACCGGTGACGTACGCCGTCGAATCCGGTGACGCCGCCGGTGTGCTCGTCAACCTCAGCGCCAACGCCGATGTCATCATCGTCGGGGCGCGTGGACGCGGCGGCTTCATGGGCCGCATGCTCGGGTCGGTCTCGACCGCGCTGCCGCCGCACGCCCACTGCCCGACGATCGTCGTCCCCCGCCATTCGGCGCACCGCGGGGACACGACCGGCCCGGTAGTCGTCGCCGTCGACGGGTCCGAGGGCGCGCGGATCGCGATGTTCACCGCCGCCGAGGCGGCCGCTTCGCGCAACGCCGACCTCGAGATCGTCACGGTGCTGCCGGCCGGGGAGGAATGGCTCTACTGGTACCCGGAGCTCGAACTCGGCGGTGACGTCGCCGACCGCCGGCAGCAGCAGATCGAAGCCGAACTCGACAAGGACGCCGAAGAGCTGCGCAGTCAGTTCCCCGGGCTCCAGGTGTCCACCTCGGCGCTCATCGGCGATGCCACCGCGCTGCTGTCCGCGGCGACGAAGACCGCGCAGCTCACCGTCCTCGGCACCCGGGGCCGCGGGGCCGTGAAGTCCGCGCTGCTCGGATCGGTCTCCCGCGGGGTCCTCCACCATGCCGAGGGTCCGGTCATGGTCGTTCCGGCCTGAGTCCCGTTCGCACCAGATCCCCGGCCCCGCGGACGTGCGGTGCCGGGGATCGTCAGGTGTTGTACAGTGGAGCGCACACGACAGGGGAGCGCCGCCAAGGGCGCTGAGAGTGCAGATGACGCTGCAGACCCTCGAACCTGATGCGGCTAGCACCGCCGAAGGAAGTCGAGACTCTTCTACCCCTCCTTGAGACACGAGGAGGCGCTATGCCGAACACGACCACGCCCGGTTCCCGCTCGACGACGGCACCGGCATTCACCCAGGCCCCGCCGACGAAGAAGTGGCGGGTCGTCGACTACGTCGTCACCGCGGTCCTCGGCATCGCCGTGGGCCTGATCTTCTGGGTGCTCGCCGCCAGCTGGAAGGGCATCGAGCTCGCCTTCCAGGCCTTCCCGCCCTCGATCGGCCTCATCGCCGGCCTCTGGGTGCTCGCCGGTCCGCTCGCCGGGGCGATCATCCGCAAACCCGGAGCCGCGCTGCTGTGCGAACTCCTCGCCGCCGCCGTCGAAGGCGTCCTCGGCTCCCACTTCGGGGCGACCGTGCTGCTGTCGGGCTTCCTCCAGGGCCTCGGCGCCGAACTCGTCTTCGCCGCCTTCGGCTACCGGAAGTTCACCCTGTGGGTGACCGCGCTGTCCGGACTCGTCGCCGCGACCTTCATGGCCGTGAGCGAGAACATCCTCTACAACGCCGAATGGCAGTTCGACTTCCAGCTCGCCTACGCGGTGTGCGCGATGATCTCCGGCGTCGTCATCTCCGGCATCGGCGCCTGGTACGCCTACCGCGCGATCGCGAAGACCGGGGCGCTGAGCTCCTTCGCCTCCGGCCGCGTGCGCTGATGGGCCTGCCGATCCGCGCCCACGGATACTCGTGGCGGCACGCCGATCGGGACAGCCTCGCCGTCGGCCCCGTCGACCTCGACATCGCCCCAGGTGAGAAGGTTCTCCTCTTGGGGCCGTCGGGGGCGGGTAAGTCGACGCTCCTCCATGCGATCGCCGGGGTCCTTCCCACTGAGGCCGGGGAGTCAGCCGGTGATCTCCTCGTCGGCGACGCCCCACCCGACCCCCGCCGAGGCGTCACCGGGCTCGTCCTCCAGGACCCCGATTCGCAGGTGATCTTCTCCCGCATCGGTGACGATGTCGCGTTCGGAATGGAGAACCTCGGTCTGCCCGCCGAGGTGGTCGACGCGCGGATCGACGCCTCCCTGGCCGCCATGGGCCTCGACCTTCCCCAGTCCCACCCGACGGCGGCGCTGTCCGGGGGCCAGAAGCAGCGCCTCGCGCTCGCCGGGATCCACGCGATGGCACCCGAGGTGATCGTCCTCGACGAGCCGACGGCCAACATCGACCCCGCCTCGGCGAGGGCGGTCCGCGATGCCGTCCTCACGGTCCAGGAGTCCACTGCGGCGACGATGATCGTCGTCGAGCACCGGGTGAGCCTGTGGAGCGACGAGGTCGACACCGTCATCGTCCTCGGCCGCACAGGCGTCGTCGCCCACGGCACCCCGGACGAGGTCTTCGGTGACCCCGCACTCGCCGAGGTGCTCAGGACCACCGGGATCTGGCTGCCCGAATCCGGGTCCCGCACCGCCCCCGACCGCTGGACGATGCCGGGCAGAACTGGAGCGCAGGACCGACTCGGGTCCCCCGTGCTCGTCGGCGAGCGCCTGGGCGTCGCCCGGCCGCGGGCAGCCGTGCCCGCAGCGACCGATCTCGACCTCGAGGTGCGGGCGGGTGAGGCGCTCGGCATCGTCGGCGCCAACGGGGCCGGGAAGTCGACGACAGCGCTGACCCTGGCCGGCCTCATCCCCGAGTTCTCCGGTGAGGTGCGCGCAGCGGGGCCGCTTGCCGCCGGGGCGAAGGAGGCGCGGCCGTACACCTGGCCCTCGAAGTTCCTCGCCCCGCGCATCGGCATGGTCTTCCAGGAACCCGAGCATCAGTTCCTCAAACCCAGCGTCGCCGAGGAGCTCGCCCTCGGTCCGCGACTGGCCGGCTGGTCGGCGGCCGAGGTCGACGCTCGGGTGACCGACCTGCTGGAGACGCTGGGACTGTCCGACATCGCCGAGGCCCACCCGCAGGGTCTCTCCGGCGGGGAGAAGCGTCGCCTGTCGGTGGCGGCGATGATCGCTCCGCGCCCCCAGGTCCTCATCGTCGATGAGCCGACGTTCGGGCAGGACGCGCTGACGTGGGCGGGACTCGTCGCACTGTTCCTCGACGTCCTCGACCACGGCAGCGCGGTCATCGCCGTCAGCCACGACCTCGACTTCCTCGACGCGATTGGAGCCCGCCGCTTCACCCTCGGCACGTCGGCGCAGCCTCTGCGGGGTGAGCGCGTTGAGTGAGCGGACGACCCTGACTCGTGAGCGCGTCACCGTCGAGGATCCGGGTCAGCTCATCCCGGTGGTGCGCCGCACGGCGCTCGTGCGCTGCAACCCGCTGACGAAGATCGCTGTCGCGCTCATCCTCATGGTCGGAGCTCTGCTGAGCATCGACGTCGTCTCCGCGGGGATCATCCTCGGCTTCTCACTCCTCGCCCTGCCGCTGACCGGCCTCGACCTCAAGGCGGCGCTCAGACGGCTGTGGTTCCTGCCGGTCGGCGCGCTCCTCGCCGCGTGGGGCACGGCGATCCTCGCCGAGAAGACGGGCGCCACCGTCGTCGACGTCGGTCCGATCCTCATGACGACCGGGTCGCTGGAGTCGGCTGCGGCGATCTTCGTGCGCGCCCTGGCACTGGCGATCCCGCTCGTCGTCCTCGCCTCGACGATCGATCCCAGGGACCTCTCGGATGCCCTCGTCCAGCATCTGCGTCTGCCCGAGACCGTCGTCATCTCGATCCTCGCGGCCAGTCGCCTGCTCGGACTCCTCGTCCTCGAATGGCAGACCCTGTCGATGGCCAGACGGGCCAGAGGACTCGCCGGCGGGTCGGTGCTGCGGCGCACCCGCAGTCTCTTCGCAGGCATCTTCGTCCTCCTCGTCCAGTCGATCCGCCGTGGCACGACCCTGGCGATGGCGATGGAGGGGCGGGCGTTCGGGCGGCCGGGCAGGACGTGGCGCAGGCGCTCGAGGTTCGGCACCGCTGATGCGGTCGTCCTCGTCCTCGCCGTCGTCGTCGCAGTCGTCGCGGTCGCCTCGGCGCTGGTGCTCGGAACGTGGAACCCGATCATTCCGGGCTGACGTCTCAGACCTCGGCGATGAGGTCCTTGAGGTGGGCGCGCCACTCCTCGAGCGCCTCGGCGCTCGGCAGCTTCGCGGCGGTGAGGGTGAGACGCGTGCGCTCGTCGTCCTTCGGTTCGGCGGCGGCTTCGATCTTCGTCCCGTCGGCGAGGTCGGCCCGCCAGAACGAGCGCTTTGCCGTCGTCGACGGGCGGGGCTCACCGGCGAGGTCGACTCCGCCCAGTGAGCCGTCGACGAGGGCGGCGAAGCGGTCGATGACGTCTCCGCGCTGTCCGGTCACGGTGCGGGAGACGGCGACGTCGAAGGTGCCGTCGGCGCGCTGGCCGGGAACCCGGCGGCCGATCTCCTGCTCGTAGGCGACGACGGCACCCTGGACCCACCAGCCGTGGTTGTCGACGACGCCGTCGAACTGCGGGTAGAGCGCATCGGCGAGTTCCTTGTGGCTCGCGTCCTTGCCCCCGGCTTTCTCAAGCCGCTGCCTGGTCTGCGACCAGGGCTCGCCGAGGGCCTTCTCGATGGACTCGATGTTCTGTGCTCGCGTCGCCATGGTGTCAGTGTAGCCAGCCCGGGCGCGGTGATCCGGCCGAGCAGCCTAGACTGCGCGGCTTAGACTGCGATCGTGACGGATGCGGATGGGTACACGGAGGACGAGAAGTGGCTCGTCGTGCGCGGACGCCGGTGGCGGCGCACCGATCCCGCACTTCCCGACGCTCTCGTCGAGCGGCTGAAGAGCCACCTCGGGCGGGCTCGCAACGCGGTGCGGGCGGCGAAGACGGCAGCCGACGACACAGCGCTGCGGGCGGCTCGAGAGCGCGTCGGCGTGGCCAAACAAGGCCTCGGCGAGCGGGGCGAGAAGTGGTGGGAGATGCCGCGTGCCGATCGGCTCGCCCGCGCCGAGGAGGCGCTGAGCGAACTCGATCGCTGAGCTGACCTCGTCAGTCGATGACGAGTTCGCCCATCTCGTCCCAGCCGTCGCCGTCGAGTTTGCGGGAGACGATCTTCGGCGTCGAGGCGAGCAGCGGGCGCATCGATTCGAGCGCGGCGGCGAAGTGATCGCTGGTGACATGCGGCTCGGCGCCGTCGTCGGTGAATGCTTCGAGCAGGACGTACTCGTTGGGCTTCTCGAGGCTGCGCGACCATTCGAACCAGAGGTTGCCGGGTTCGGCGCGGGTCGCCTCGGTGAAGTCGCGCACCACCTCGGGGAAGGACTCCGCGTTCTCGGGCTTGACGTCGAACTTGACGACGATGAAGATCATGATTCTCCTCTGCGCGTGGTGACGGTGGTCCGACCGCACCGGGTTGCAGGTACGGTCGCCTGGGCCGATCGGCCGTGTCTCCACCCAATCACGATCACCGTGGTTTGACGAGTCCGAGCGCTCATCGAGGTGGGCTGCGTCTGGCGCACCGGCGGTCAGTCGCGCTCAGTCGCGCGGGGCGCCGCGCCGGACGCGACGAACGGCGATGAGCAGGGCGACGATGAGCAGGACGATGCCCAGAGCCCACAGCCAGAGCGCATACCCGGAACCGGCCGGCAGAGTCGCGAGGACGAAGCACAGACCGGCCAGCACCGGCAGGATCACCATCAGCAGTCGGGTCATCGACACTCCTCTCTCCTTCGACGCTATCGAGCAACGTCGCCTGTGGTCAACAGGCCGGAGCGCGGAGGCAGCGCGACGGTCGACGGTGCGGCCGCCGCGAAGCGCGGCGACCGGGCCCAGCGAAGCGACTGGCGCACAGCGGTGTGCTTCCCAGCGAGGTGGATCCGGCTCGAGAAACACCGAAGAATCGAGCGGAATCCACCTCGCTGGAGCGCTCAGTCGCGCAGCGCGCGGCGAACGATCGCGGAGCAGCAGGCCGACTGCGGACCGGCAATGGTGCAGAATCCAGCGCCAAAACCTACGGGCGTTCGGCGATGAGCACGAGGAAGCCGCTGTCGGGTTCGAAGGGGTGGATCTCCCACGTCGAGAGCTTGAGGCTGACGATCATGCCTGTTGCCTCGATGTCGGCGATGAAGTCGGCGAAGTCGTAGCCGCGTCCGGCCCCGAAGCCGGCGACGAAGCGCCCGCCGTGCTTGAGCGTCGACTTGATGTTGGTCAGTGTCTGGCGTCGCGACGCCGGATCGAGGAACGCCAGCACGTTGCCGGCGCACACCGTGACGTCGATGTCCGTGATCCCGGCGGCGGCGAAGTCGAAGTCGGCGAGGTCGCCGGTGTGCCACTCGCCGCGCGGGAAGTCCTCCTCGGCGACGGCGATGAGGAACTCGTCGAGGTCGACGCCGTAGACCGTGTGCCCGGCGCCGATGAGCAGACCGCCGACACGACCGGTGCCGCAGCCGGCGTCGAGGATGCGTCCGCCGCGGGGCGCCATCGCATCGACGAAGCGCGCCTCTCCCCCGATGTCATGGCCGGCATCGACGAGGTTGCGCCAGCGCTGGGCGTAGTTCGCCGAATGGTCGGGGTTGTTCGCGCGGATGCGGTTCCACTGGTGATCGAAGCTCATCGCCTCAGTCTAGGCCCACGTGGATGCGCTCTCCCTCGGCGGAGAAGAGGGTGAGCACCTCCGCCGCCGAGGTGGTCGCACTGGCGATCCCGTGCGGTTCCCGCGTGTCGAATTCGGCGGCCTCCCCCGTGGCCAGAGTGGTCACCGTGGCCCCGAGTTTGAGGTCGACGGTTCCACTGAGCACGTAGAGCCATTCGTACCCGCCGTGCGCTCGCTGCGTGATCGGATCCCCCGGCCGGTGCCCGGGCAGGACGATCTTGACGGCCTCGACCGGCGCATTCCGGTTGGTCAGCGGCAGGAACACCATGCCGTGAGCGCGGATCGGGGTCGGGCGGATCCGCGGGTCGCCCGTCGACGGCGCTCCGACGAGGTCGTCGAGGGCGACCCGGTAGATGCGGGCGAGCGCGATGAGCAGGTCGAGGGTGGGCCGCCGCCGTCCCGATTCGAGGCGGGAGAGCGTGCTCACGGACGCATCCATCTGCTCGGCCACCTCGGCGAGGGTCAGTCCCCGCGCGGTCCGGGTCTCCCGCAGCCGCGGGCCGATCGCTTCGAGCACGGGGTCGAGCGCATCACCGTCGGTGCCGTGAGACGAGCCGCCGGCGCCGTGCACATCGACTCTGCCGTGCGGGTCGCGGGGTGAACTGTCCATGGCTCCTCACTGTAGCGGTCTCATGGCGGCGGCCCGGTCCGCTGCGAGGCGCGACCGCTCCGGCTCGCTCATGCGAAGACCTCGGCGACCACCTCGGCGACGGCGGCCACCGGCGCGCTCGGGGCGGGCACGGTGAGCACGATGATCTCCCGGCCGCCGGCCCCGGTGACGGGATGAAGGGCGACGTCGGGTCCGCCGAGGGACATCATGATCGGGGTCGCGAGCGTGAGGCCGAGGCCGGTGCCGGCGAGCGCGAGGGCGACGGCGGTGTCGGTGACGATGTGGCTCTCCTTCGCCTGGATCCCCAGCGCCGAGGTGGCCAGCCGCATCGCCCGCCCGAAGAGATCGGTCGCCGGCGGCAGGATCCAGTCCGCCTCGGCGAGCTCGCCCGGTGACGGCAGCGGCCGGCGGCGGGGTGACGACGCCGAAGTCCTCGGCGGCCACCGTCGTCCAGGTCAGGCCGCGCATCGGCGGCAGCGGCACGGCCGGGTAGTCGATGCCGATGCCGAGGTCGATGGCACCGTCGATGACGGCGGCCGACATCGTCTCGACGTTGACCTCCCGGGCGCGGACGACGATGTCGGGGTGGCGCTCGGCGAGCAGACGGACGATGAGCGGCAGGCCGATGGTCGACGTCGACCCGAACACCCCGAGGGTGACGATCGCCTCGCGCTCGAAGTCGCGGCCGAGCATCGCGAGCTCCGCCTGCGCCTGGGCGGCGAGGATGCTCCGGGCGCGCGGGAGCAGGGTGCGGCCGGCCTCGGTGAGCACGAGCGAGCGGCCCCGGCGGATGACGAGGTCGGAGCCGACGGTGCGCCGCAGCGCGCTCATGTGCTGGGAGACCGCCCCGATGCTGTAGCCCAGCGCTTCGGCGGCACGCGTCATCGAACCGCGTTCGGCGACGACGACGAACGTCTGCAGCTGCCCGAGCGTCCAGGTCATGGGCACAGACTAGCGGTTTTTAAGGAATCGTGAAAACAGTCTTCACAGACTCTGCCTTGTCCTTAAATGTGTTCGGTCGCACAATGGTGGACAAGCCGACAACGGTGTCGGCCCCGAACCAGCTGAGGTGCAGTGTGAACGCAGATGTGGTCATCATCGGCGGCGGCGTCATGGGCGCGTCGATCGCCTTCAACCTCGCCGCCGCGGGGGCAGGGAGCGTCGTCCTCGTCGAACGCGACGTTCCGGGGTCCGGGTCGACGTCGAAGGCCGCCGGCGGGGTGCGCTGTCAGTTCTCCGACGAGGTGAACATCGCCCTGTCCGTGCGCAGCCTCGAGATCCTCCGCGACTTCGAATCGCGCTTCGGCATCGACATCGATCTCGTCTCCAACGGCTACCTCTTCCTCCTCGACTCCCCCGAGGCGGCGAGCACGTTCGCCGGCAACGTCGACCTCCAGCGGTCGCTCGGCCTCGATTCGCAGATGCTCACCGTCGCCGAGGTCGCAGCCCTTGCCCCCTACGTCGACACCGCGGGTCTCGTCGCCGGGGCGTTCAACCCCGGTGACGGGCACTGCACCCCCGAGTCCGTCGTCGCCGGCTACATCGGCGCCGCCCGTGACCGCGGCGTCACCGTGCTCACGTCCTGCGAGGTCACCGGCATCCTCACGAAGGGCGCCGCCGGGAAGCGGACGATCACCTCGGTGGAGACGACGGCGGGCCCGATCGCGTGCTCACAGGTCGTCTGCGCGGCCGGCGCCTGGTCGGGGCTGATCGGCGAGATGGCAGGCGTCGACCTGCCCGTCACCCCTCTGCGGCGCGAGATCATGGTGAGCGAACCCGTGGCGTTCGACACCTCCGCGATGCCGTTCACCATCGACTTCGCCACCAGCTACTACGTCCACCCCGAAGGCCCCGGACTCCTCTTCGGCTGTCCCGATGCCGAGGACCGGTGGGGGTTCGACGACCGCCGCGACCCGGAGTGGCTGTTCCGGCTCTCCGAGCTCATCGACCGGCGCACCCCGGACCTCGCCGACGTCGACATCCGACGCGGCTGGGCGGGCCTCTACGAGATGACCCCCGACCACAACGCGCTCATCGGGCAGGCCCGCGAACTCGAGGGCTTCACCTACGCGTGCGGGTTCTCCGGCCACGGGTTCCTCATGGGCCCGGCCGTCGGCGAGGTCGTCGCCGACCTCCTCACCGGCCGCACCCCGTTCGTCGACGTCTCCCCGCTCGACAAGGACCGCTTCTCCCTGACGGGCCTGCGCAAGGAGCTCAACATCGTGTGACCATGACTCCCCTTCCTCCCGCTTCGATGCTCGCACCCTAGCCGCCGCCACTGACACACCCATCCGCCACTGACACACCCATCCGCCTGAGACACAGTGAGGACCATGATGACCACGACCTCCACCGCCACCGCTCTTCCCACCGATGACACCGTCGCCGCCCTCCTCGACGAGGGGCTGCGCGCCTGCGGCGTCGACGCCGCCGTGCTCGCCCCCGACTCGACGAGCGGGCAGACGCTGACCGCTCGCTCCCCGATCACCGGGCAGGTGCTCGCGACGATCGCCGCCGACTCCCCGCAGACCGCCGCGGCGAAGATCGGGCAGGCAGCCGCAGCCTTCGCGACCTGGCGGGACGTCCCCGCTCCCGTCCGCGGCCGGCTCGTCAGCCGCTGGGGTCAGCTGCTTGCCGAGCACAAGGAGGAGCTGGCGAAGATCGTCACCGTCGAGGCCGGCAAGACTCCCTCCGAAGCCGCCGGCGAGGTCCAGGAGATGATCGACATCTGCGAGTTCGCGCTCGGCCAGTCCCGCCAGCTGTGGGGCAAGACGATGCCGAGCGAACGTCCGGGTCACCGACTCATGGAGACGTGGCATCCGCTCGGAGTCGTCGGCGTGATCTCCGCGTTCAACTTCCCCGTCGCCGTGTACTCGTGGAACACCGCCCTCGCGCTCGTCGCCGGAGACGCCGTGGTGTGGAAGCCCTCGGAGAACGCCGTGCTCGCCGCCCTCGGGGCGCAGTCGCTGCTGGCCCGGGCCGCCGCCGAGGTGGGGGCACCGGAGGGTCTCGTGCCCGTCCTCGTCGGCGGTCGCGACATCGGCGACGCCATGGTCCGCGACGACCGCGTGGCGTTGGTCTCGGCGACGGGGTCGGTGCGCATGGGCCGTGAGGTCGGTCCGGTCGTCGCCGAGCGCTTCGGACGCGTCCTGCTCGAACTCGGCGGCAACAATGCCGCGATCGTCACCCCGAGCGCGGACATCGACCTCGCGCTGCGCGGGGTCGTCTTCGCCGCCGCGGGCACCGCCGGGCAGCGGTGCACGACCCTGCGCCGCCTCATCGTCCATGAGTCGATCGCCGAGGAGTTCGTCGAGCGGATCGTCGCCGCCTACGCGACCCTGAGCATCGGCTCGCCCACGGACGATGGGGTGCTCGTCGGGCCGCTCATCAACTCAGGCGCCTTTGAGGCGATGCAGTCGGCGCTGGGCCAGGCAGAGGCCGAAGGGGGAACCGTGCTCACCGGCGGCGGTCGCGTCTTCGCCGAGGAGCGACCCGACGCCCACTACGTCGAACCCGCGCTCGTGCGGATGCCCGCGCAGACCTCGGTGATGGAGTCGGAGACCTTCGCCCCGATCCTCTACGTCGTCACCTACAGCGACCTCGACGAGGCGATCGCCCTCCACAACGGGGTGCCGCAGGGGCTGTCCTCGGCGATCTTCACCTCCGACCTCGCCGAGGCGGAGACCTTCCTCTCCCGTTCCGACTGCGGCATCGCCAACGTCAATATCGGCACCTCGGGTGCGGAGATCGGCGGGGCGTTCGGCGGTGAGAAGGAGACCGGCGGCGGCCGCGAATCCGGTTCGGATGCGTGGAAGGCCTACATGCGGCAGGCGACGAACACGATCAACTACTCCGGCGAGCTGCCCCTGGCCCAGGGCGTCGAGTTCCACTGAGGCGGCAGTCGGCGGTCACCGGCCCCTCACCGCAATGCGATGAGCTTCTCGATGGCCCTTCTGCGCCGGGCGAGATCGGCCGACTCAGTCTCGATCCGGGCGACGTTCTCCCGGATCCGGGCCGCGACCTGCGGGCACATGCCGATCGGCAGATCCGGGTGCTCACCGAGGCACGGCAGCATCACCGCGATCGCGTCGAGGTTGAACCCGGCACCGAGCAGCCGGCGGATGCGCGCAACCGTGCCGACCGCCTCGGCGCCGTGTTCGCGATACCCTGTCGACGTGCGCGATGAGACCAGCAGACCTCTGTCCTCGTAATGCCGGATCGAGCGTCGTGCGCCTCGGCGGAGTCGAGGCCACGGTGCTCTCCGCCGTCTATGTCATCGCCTTCCAGGCCGGCATCGTCGCAGGCACCTGGGCCGGTGGAGTCAGCCTCGGCGCCGGCGCCCTTCCGCCGCTGCTCTGCCTGGGACTCGCGGTGCTCACCCTGCCGTTCATCCTCGCCACCACGGGGACTTCACGGTCGAGCAGCAGGGCATCGGTGACCTGACCCGGAAGGTCCGCCGGCCGGCGCGGGGAACTAGACTGGCCGGTGAGCCCAGACCCCAGAGGAGAGCACCCGTGATTGAGCTGAAGACACCCGCCGAGATCGACAAGATGGCGGTGACCGGTCGCTTCGTGGCGAACACGCTGGCCGAACTGTCTCAGACCGCCGAACCCGGCATGAACCTCATGCACCTGGAGAAGCGAGCTCGCACGCTCATCGAGCAGGCCGGAGCGAAGTCCTGCTACTGGGACTATGCTCCCTCGTTCGGGTCGGGTCCGTTCCGCAACGTCATCTGCCTCTCCGTCAACGACGGCGTCCTCCACGGCAAACCCCACGACTACGTCATGGCCGACGGTGACCTCCTCACCCTCGACTTCGCCGTGTCCATCGACGGCTGGGTCGCCGACGCCGCCCGCTCCGTCATCGTGGGCACCGGCACCGAGGAGGACCAGCGCCTCATCGACTCGACGTGGGCCGGCCTCGAGGCGGGGATCGGTGCCGCGCAGGCCGGCAACCGCCTCGGCGACATCTCCCAGGCGATCGGCGACGTCGCCGATGCCGAGCGCATCCCGGTCAACCTCGATTTCGGCGGTCACGGCCTCGGGCACACGATGCACGAGGACCCGCACGTCGCCAACCGCGGCAAGGGCGGGCGCGGCATGGTGCTCAAGCCGGGCCTGACGCTGGCGATCGAACCGTGGTGGTCGTTCACGTCGAAGAAGCTCAAGGTCGACCAGGACGGGTGGACCCTGCGGGTGGCCGACGGCTCGAACGGCGCCCATTCGGAGAACACGATCGCCATCACCGAGGACGGCCCCCGGGTGCTCACCGTCGCCGACTGAGGTCTGCCCCGGACGTCATGTCCGTGGGGTGCGCGTCATGTCCGTGGCGCACACGTCATGTCCGTGGCGCATGCCAGACTTGCCGTATGTCTTTCACCTGCACCGAATGCGGATACTCGACCGTGAAGTGGCTGGGGCGATGCCCCGAATGCCAGGCCTGGGGCACTCTCGAGGAGAAGGGCGCCGGTTCGACGTCGGTGAAGACGAAGGTGAAGAAGTCGAGCGGGGCGAAGTCGATCACCGAGGTGGACACGACCCTTGCGGTGGCGAAGCGGACCTTCGTCGACGAGTTCGACCGAGTGCTCGGCGGCGGCATCGTCCCCGGCGGGGTCATCCTGCTCTCCGGGGAGCCCGGAGTCGGGAAGTCGACTCTCCTCCTCGACGTCGCTGCGCGCGCCGCGAAGTTCGAGTCGACGGTCCTCTACGTCACCGGTGAGGAGTCGGCCGGCCAGGTGCGACTGCGCGCCGACCGGATCAACGCCCTCGAGGAGAACCTGCTGCTGGCCGCGGAGACCGACCTCGGCGCCGTGCTCGGCCTCATCGAAGCCGAGAACCCCGACCTGCTCATCGTCGACTCGATCCAGACGCTGGCCTCCTCGGAGGTCGACGGAGTGCCCGGCGGGGTCACCCAGGTCAGGGAGGTCGCTGCCGCCCTCATCCGGGAAGCGAAGTCCCGGTCCCTGTCGACCGTGCTCGTCGGCCACATCACGAAGGACGGCACGATCGCCGGACCCCGCCTCCTCGAGCACCTCGTCGACGTCGTGTGCACGTTCGAAGGCGAGAAGCACTCCCGGCTGCGGATGCTGCGGGCGATCAAGAACCGGTTCGGTCCCACCGACGAGGTCGGCTGCTTCGACATGGAGGAGAACGGGATCAAGAGCCTCGAAGACCCCTCCGGCCTCTTCCTCTCCCGCGCATCGGGGTCCACGCCGGCGGCACGTGCCTGACGGTCAATCAGGAGGGCAAACGGCCGCTGCTCGTCGAGGTGCAGTCCCTGGTCACCGAGGCCGCGGCAGGTCAGACGCGGCGTTCGGTGTCGGGGGTCGACTCGTCGCGGGTGGCGATGATGATCGCCGTGCTCAGCCAGAAGGTCTCCGCGGCCGGGTTCGCGAAGTCCGATGTCTTCGTCGCCACGGTCGGCGGGGCCAAGCTCGTCGAACCGGCCAATGATCTGGCGATCTGCCTGTCCCTGGCCTCGGCCGCACTGGGGCGGGCCCTCTACGCGAAGTTCGTCGCGATCGGCGAGATCAGCCTCTCGGGTGAGATCCGCAATGTGCCCAACCTCGGCCAGCGGCTCAGCGAAGCGGCACGGTTGGGCATGACGCGGGCGATCGTCGCCCGGGGCGCGCTGCGCAACGTCTCGATCCCCGACGGCATGGTCGTCAAGGAATGCGAGCACGTCGCCGAGGCGGTCGAGCTCGTCCTCAACGACAAGGACAAGTGAGCGGGTGGCCGGGCGGTGGTCGCCGGTCGTGACGGGGCGGCCGCTGCGCCCGGCGCGTGATGTCGCGGACGGCGTGGCCGGCGCGTGATGTCGCGGACTGCGGACGGGAGAAAATCCGAGACTTCCGCAGCTAAACAGGGCATGCTTGAAAGATGACCACGACAGTGTTTCCGGCGCTGCGGACGACGGACATCGCGGCGACGACCGCCATGCTCGTCACCCTCGGCTTCGTCGAGCGCGTCACGGTGCGGGACGAGGACGACCCGAGCCTCGTCCTCCATGCCGAATACGCGCTCGGTGAGACCGGCGGAGTGATGATCGGGTCCGTGCGCCATGACGGTTCGGCCCTCGACAGCGTCGGCGGGGCGGCGATCTACGTCGTCGTCCCCACCGAACGGGAGGTCGACCGGCTCTACCGTGAGATCCGCGAGCTCGGGCATGCGATTGTGAGGCCGGTGGCCACGCAGTCCTACGGCGGACGGGAGTTCGCGTTCCGCGACCACGACGGCAATTCGTGGGGTGTGGGCTCGTACCGCGGCGTCTGAGCGGGCTAGCCGTCGGAGTTCTCGGTCTCCGTGGGCTTCGGAGTCGGCGACTCGGTCGCCTTCTTCTCCTCCTCGGCCTTCTTCTTGTCGGCGGCTTCCTTCTCCTTGGCCTTCGTCGCCTCGTCCTTCTCGAGTTCGAAGGGCACGGGTTTGCTCTCTGTGTCGCCGAGTTTGACGATGAGATCGTACGTGCCCGGTTCGAAGCCCTTGCTCGCCTTGTTGCAGTTCTTGTCGACGCGGACGCGGTTCCATTCGAACTGGGCGGTCTTCTGGGACTGCGGTGCGAACTCCGTCGGCGCCTCGGCGTTCTCATCGTCGTCGGCTGCGCAGTACTTCGAGGACCACACGACGTCCCCTTCCTGCTCGACGACGAATTCCTGCTGCTTCGTGCCGACCTCGATGAGGCAGGTCGCCGTGTGGGTGTTGCCGATGACCATCTCGAACTTCGGCTTCGTGTTCTCGTCGTAGCTCTTCTTGTCGGCCTTCGCGCTCACTGAGACGGAGTCCGGCGGGCAGGCACCGCTGGCCGCCTGCGCGTCGGGGACCGGAGCCTGAGGTGTCGGCGAGGCGCTCGTGGGAGCGTCAGCGGCGGTCGGCTCCTGATCGGACAGACCGCCGATCGCCTTCGTGATGCCGACGACGCCGAGCACGATGAGCCCGATGACGACGAGGCTGAGCACCGCCAGGGTGATCCTCCGCCGACGGTAAACGTGCGCAGGCAGCTTGCCGCTAGACTGGCGGGGCTGTTTCGGCTGCGAACCACGATCGGAAGGAGTCATCGCAATGAGCCTAGGCAATTGCGAATGCGCATCCAAATGACACACCGCACCTCTGCCGAAACTGGGATCACCCCCACAGCACCGGGCTTTCCGGACGTGTCCGAGTCCGCGATCGAACGCGTCCAGACGACGATCATCGACTGGTTCGCGGCAACCGCCCGACCCCTGCCATGGCGGGCAGAAGGCACCTCGGCGTGGGCGGTCCTCGTCAGCGAGATCATGTCCCAGCAGACCCCGGTCTCCCGCGTCGCCCCACGCTGGAGCGAATGGCTCGAGCGCTGGCCCACCCCCGCTGACCTTGCGGCAGCCCCCACCGCCGAGGTGCTCCAGCGGTGGGATCGCCTCGGCTACCCGCGTCGTGCGCTGCGACTGCAGGAAGCCGCGAGAGTCATCGCCGACGACCACGACAACCAGGTGCCGGACACTGCTGCCGCTCTCGAGGCGCTGCCGGGGATCGGCGCGTACACGGCGGCAGCCGTCGCCTCGTTCGCCCACGGCGAGCGCACCACTGTCCTCGATACGAATGTGCGCCGGGTCCTCATCCGCGTCTTCGCCGGCCGCGACCGGCCCACGGTGTCACCGAGCCGCAGGGAGACCGTCTGGGCCGAACAGTTCGTTCCCGCGACCGATCATGTGGCCTGGAACGCCGGGGTCATGGAGTTCGGTGCCCTCGTGTGCACCGCCCGCAGTCCGAAGTGCGAGGAATGCCCGCTCGCGGACATCTGCGCCTGGAACCTCGCCGGACGCCCGGTCTCAGCGTCGAAACCGAAGACCCAGAAGTGGGCCGGCACGGACCGACAGCTGCGCGGCGCGATCATGGACGTGCTCAAGGCCGCGCATGCAGAAGCCGCCGAGGCGGGCGATCGGTCGACCTCGGTCGTCGAGGGGGTCTCGGTGGCCGAGAGTTCATCGGCTGCCGACGGGTCCTCGGTGGTCGAAGGGGCGGCGAGCGCAGCCGCAGGTCGCAGGTCCGCCGCGACCGATGCTGTCGCGGTCGATCTCTTCACGGCACCGACTGCCGACCTCGATGACGAATGCCTCGCCGCCTTGGGCCCGGCCACCTCGGTGAAGCTGACGACGATGCGCGATCTCAGCGCGGACGCCGACCGCATCTCACGACTCATCGCCGATCTCGTCACCGACGGGTTGGCGCACCGCAGCGGGGACCGCCTCAGCCTGCCGCGGTGACGGCCGGGCACCCGGCCCGATTCCGGCGGCCGGATCTACAGGTACTTGATCATTCGCGTGTTGCCGAGAGTGTTCGGCTTGACCCTGGCGAGGTCGAGGAACTCGGCCACACCTTCGTCAGCAGAGTGGAGGAGTTCGACGTAGACCTCCGGTGAGACGGGAATGCCCTTGATCGGCTCGAAGCCGAGGGAGCCGAAGAATCCGGTTTCGAACGTCAGGCAGAAGACCCTGTCGACCCCGATCTCCTCGGCGTCGGCGAGGAGCTGGCGGATGAGGGCCTTGCCCACTCCCCTGCCCCGGTAGTCAGGGGACGTCGCGACGGTGCGCGCCTCGGCGAGGTCGGACCAGATGATGTGGAGGGCCGCGCAGCCGGCGAGGACTTCGCTGCCGTCGGGTCGCTCGTCGACGACGAGCCAGAACTCCTGCAGCGACTCGAAATACGTCACCGTGTCCTTCGCGAGGAGGATGCGCTCTTCGGCCAACGGGGCCACGAGCGCTTCGATTCCCTTGACGTCGACGTCCGGGCCCGTCGCAGCCGCAGCCCACTGGGAAGTCCGTGGGTCTGGTGGTGGTCGGAGGCGACGAGTCCGTGGTCGAAGGTGGCTGAGCTCATCCCCTCATTCAACACCATCGCGCGCAGGCCGACGGTGCGTCCACTCAGGTCTGCGCCACAGTGACGGCGATTGTGCGCCGCCTCCAGGGTGATCTCGAGCCTGAAATCGCCATGAACCTGGCGCAGAACGCGGGGCGGCCCGGACAACACGAAGCGGCCCCGGGCGAGAACCGAAGTTCTCGGGCCCGGGGCCGCTTGCGGAGGGTGACTATTCGCTCAGCGGACCGCTGTCAGTCAGCGGACCGCTGCCGGTCAGGACGCCGAACCGGTCGACCCGGCGCCGGCGAGCTCGCCGCCGGAGGACGAATCGTCGGATCCGGAGGTCGGGAACGTTTCGGTCTCGACGCCTTCGAAGGTGAACTGCGCGTCCTTGCCTTCGCCCTCGATGTCGACCTTGATCGTCTGACCGCGGCCGATCTCCTTGAAGAGGATCTTCTCCGAGAGCTGGTCCTCGATCTCGAGCTGGATCGTGCGGCGCAGCGGACGTGCACCGAGCACCGGATCGTAGCCGCGATCGGCCAGCAGGTTCTTGGCCGCATCGGTGAGCTCGACCTTCATGCCCTGATCCGCCAGACGCGTGTCGAGGCGCTCGAGGAACAGGTCGACGATCTCGATGATCTCTTCCTTGTTCAGCTGCGGGAACACGATCGTGTCATCGACGCGGTTGAGGAACTCAGGACGGAAGTGCTGCTTGAGCTCTTCGTTGACCCGCTGCTTCATCCGGTCGTAGTTGGTCTTGGTGTCACCCTCGACCTGGAATCCCATCTGCAGACCGCTGGAGACGTCGCGCGTACCCAGGTTGGTCGTCATGATGATGATCGTGTTCTTGAAGTCGACCTCACGACCCTGCGAGTCAGTGAGTCGGCCGTCCTCGAGGATCTGCAGCAGCGAGTTGAAGATGTCCGAGTGGGCCTTCTCCACCTCGTCGAAGAGGACGACGGAGAACGGCTTGCGACGCACCTTCTCCGTGAGCTGACCGCCCTCTTCGTAGCCGACGTAGCCGGGAGGCGAACCGAAGAGACGCGACACGGTGTGCTTCTCCGAGTACTCCGACATGTCGAGGCTGATGAGGGAATCCTCGTCGCCGAAGAGGAACTCCGCGAGAGCCTTCGCGAGCTCGGTCTTACCCACACCGGTGGGACCGGCGAAGATGAACGAACCCGACGGACGCTTCGGATCCTTCAGACCCGCACGGGTCCGGCGGATCGCCCGCGAGATCGACTTGACCGCATCGTTCTGGCCGATGATGCGCTTGTGCAGCTCGTCTTCCATCCGCAGCAGACGCGAGGACTCCTCCTCGGTGAGCTTGAAGATCGGAATGCCGGTGGCAGAGGCGAGCACCTCGGCGATGAGATCGGCGTCAACGGTCGCGGAGGTGTCCTTGCCGCCCTTGCGCCAGGCCTCGGTCTGCTCGTCCTTCTCGTGCTGGAGCTTCATCTCCGAGTCCCGCTCAGAGGCAGCCAGCTCGAAGTCCTGAGCGTCGATCGCAGCTTCCTTGCGGTGACGGGCCTCAAGGATCTTCTCCTCGAGGTCGCGGATCTCCTGCGGCACCGACAGCCGCGAGATGCGCAGCTTCGCTCCCGCTTCGTCGATGAGGTCGATCGCCTTGTCCGGCAGGTACCGGTCGTTGATGTAGCGATCGGACATGTTGACGGCGGCCGCGAGAGCACCCTCGGTGATCGTCACCTTGTGGTGCGCCTCGTACTTGTCGCGCAGGCCCTTGAGGATCTCGATCGAGTGCGCGAGCGAGGGCTCGGGCACCTGGATCGGCTGGAAGCGGCGCTCGAGCGCAGCGTCCTTCTCGATGTGCTTGCGGTACTCGTCGAGGGTCGTCGCACCGATCGTCTGGAGCTCACCGCGGGCGAGCATCGGCTTGAGGATCGATGCGGCGTCGATGGCGCCTTCGGCGGCACCGGCACCCACGAGCGTGTGGATCTCGTCGATGAAGAGGATGATGTCACCGCGCGTGCGGATCTCCTTGAGCACCTTCTTCAGACGTTCCTCGAAGTCACCGCGGTACCGGGAGCCGGCGACGAGGGAGCCGAGGTCGAGCGTGTAGAGCTGCTTGTCGGTGAGGATCTCGGGAACCTCGCCGTTGACGATCGCCTGCGCCAGACCCTCGACCACGGCGGTCTTGCCGACGCCGGGCTCGCCGATGAGAACCGGGTTGTTCTTCGTGCGGCGGGAGAGGATCTGCATGACGCGCTGCATCTGCTCGTGCCGACCGATGACCGGATCGAGCTTGCCCTCACGGGCGGCGGCGGTGAGGTTGCGGCCGAACTGGTCGAGGACGAGCGAGCCCGAGGGCGTGCCCTCTTCGCGACCGCCGGCAGCGACCGGCTCCTTGCCCTGGTAGCCCGAGAGCAGCTTGATGACTTCCTGGCGCACCCGACCGAGGTCGCGCCGAGCTTGACGAGGACCTGAGCGGCCACGCCCTCACCCTCGCGGATGAGACCGAGCAGGATGTGCTCGGTGCCGATGTAGCTGTGGCCCAACTGCAGGGCCTCACGGAGACTGAGCTCGAGGACCTTCTTCGCGCGCGGAGTGAACGGGATGTGCCCGCTCGGCGCCTGCTGTCCCTGCCCGATGATCTCCTGGACCTGATCGCGAACCTGTTCGAGGGAGATGTCCATCCCCTCGAGAGCCTTGGCCGCCAGGCCTTCACCCTCGTGGATGAGGCCGAGCAGGATGTGCTCGGTTCCGATGTAGTTATGCTTGAGGAGTTTGGCCTCTTCCTGGGCGAGCACCACCACTCGGCGGGCTCGGTCAGTGAACCGCTCGAACATATTCACCCTCCTGGAGTTCTGGTATCTGTAGAGCGTAACGACCCAACCTCGGGATCTATTGCACGTTTCGCCATCAGCCGAAACCGTTCGGCTCAGGGCGAAATCCCTTGATCCTGCGCCGAGGCGGTCGGTCGGAACCCGGTCCACCGCGGCCGGTCGGCCGCCCCGTTCGGACGCTGCCGCGACCGGCGCACGTGGCACCGCGCCCACGTCGAACGCCAACCGAGCGCTTCCGTGCTTACACTGTATATTCGGAGTCCCCGGGTTTCCGGATGGGTGCGGACCTGGTCTCTTCCAAAGTCCTTTTGACCGCCTCGGCGATTGTCATCCTCCCGGCAATCGGTGACGGCACCCTCAAACACCACACGCAACGCACACGGCGTTGCCGATATTCCGCCACCAGGATTGCCGCGTGGAAAGCCGCCTGCGGAGAAACAAATCGGCTCGCGCGACGCTCAGACAATTCTCAAGAAAGTCGCTTTGCGCGGCTAATCGCTAACCGCGCCACCGCCGCCGCAGATTCGCGGTCACCTGCACGGATGGTCGGATGCAGGCGCGGACCCCGCGATCCGGCGCAGCGCACGCACCGATCAAGCCCAGGCGACGAAAAGACCGAGGGACCGATGCTTGTGTCATCGGTCCCTCGGCGAATCGGCGCCCCTGTCAGGGGGCTGTCGTTCAGTTGTGCCTGTGCTCAGTTCCCTGCGGCTTCGTAGGCCTGGACGATCTCCTGGGGGATCCGTCCGCGATCACCGAGCTGGTAGCCGTTCTCCTGCGCCCATTCGCGGATCTTCGCGGTGTCCCGCTTGGGGCCCGAGCCGGTCGATCCTCCGCGGCGTCCGCGTGAACCGGGGTTGGCCACACGGCGGGCTTTGGCGATATAGGGAGCAAAGGTCTCACGCAGCTCTTCGGCATTCTTCGTGGACAGTTCCAGTTCATAAGTCCCCTGGTCGAGGCTGAACCGAACGGTTTCGGCTGCTTCCGAACCGTCGAAATCATCCGTGAGAACGAGTCGCATCTCCCGTGCCATGTTCACTCTTTTCATTTTCAGACGACTTTACGGGTGTAAGCATAACACCCGAATCCCCATTATCGTCCAATTCGCTAACTTCATGCTCGGAATAGAATTTCTCGATCTGCTCGCGTTCTGTCCGATCTGCGCGAACAATGCCGCGCATCACGTACCAGAAGAGCAATGCGATGCAGATCGACGGAAGCAGCGCCTTGATGAGATCCAACACGGTCTCAGCCTTCCTCTGTGGAGTCCGAATTCGCCGCGGCGATCGGTTTGGTGAAGGGGAAGAGAATGGTTTCGCGAATTCCCAGACCGGTGAGCGCCATGAGCAGACGGTCGAGGCCCATGCCCATTCCCCCGGTCGGGGGCATGCCGTGTTCCATCGCGGTGAGGAACTCCTCGTCGAGGCCCATCGCCTCATCGTCACCGCGGGCGGCGTCGGCGGCTTGGGCTTCGAAGCGCTGCCGCTGGATGACGGGGTCGACGAGCTCGGAGTATCCGGTCGCCAGCTCGAAGCCGCGCACGTAGAGGTCCCACTTCTCGACGACGCCGGGCTTGTCCCGGTGTTCGCGCACGAGCGGTGAGGTGTCGACCGGGAAGTCGGTGACGAAGGTCGGCGCCCACAGCTTGTCCTTGTAGAAGTGCTCCCACAGCTCCTCGACGTACTTGCCGTGCGAGCGGAAGACTCCGCCCAGATCGACGTCGTGGTCCGCAGCGATCTTCTCGAGCTCCTCGATGCCGGTCAGCGGCGTGACCTCGACACCGGATTCGGCCGAGAGCGTCTCGTACATGCTCACGACCGCCCAGTCGCCGCCGAAGTCGTAGTCGGTGCCGTCGTCGAGGGTGACGAGCAGCGAACCCGTCGCGTCCTGGGCCGCGTTCTGGACGAGCGTCTTCGTCAGCTCCGCGATCGAATGGTAGTCCCCGTAGGACTGGTAGGCCTCGAGCATCGCGAACTCCGGCGAGTGCGTCGAGTCGGCGCCTTCGTTGCGGAAGTTCCGGTTGATCTCGAAGACGTTGTCGATGCCGCCGACGATGGCCCGCTTGAGGAAGAGCTCGGGGGCGATGCGCAGGTACATGTCGATGTCGTAGGCGTTCATGTGCGTCTTGAACGGGCGGGCCGCCGCTCCCCCGTGCATGACCTGGAGCATCGGCGTCTCGATCTCGATGAAGTCCTGGTCGGCGAACGTCCGCCGCAGCGAGGCCATCACCTCGGCGCGGGTGCGCATCGTCGTCCGTGCGGCCTCCCGCGTGATGAGGTCGAGGTAGCGCTGGCGCACGCGGGTGTCCTCGGCGAGTTCCGTGTGCAGGCCCGGCAGCGGGCGGAGGGCCTTCGACGCCATCTGCCACGCATCGGCGAGCACGGAGAGCTCCCCGCGCTTGGACTTGATGACCCTGCCGTGGAGGAAGAGGAAGTCGCCGAGGTCGACGTCGGCCTTGAAGTCGGCCAGGCGCTCCTCGCCGACCTCGCGCAGGGAGAGCATCCCCTGCAGGCGGGTGCCGTCACCGGCCTGCAGGGTGACGAAGGCGAGCTTGCCGGTGGTCCGGACGAAGACGACGCGGCCGACGACGCCGACGACATCGTCGGTCTCGTCACCGGCTTCGAGGTCGGGGTGGGCAGCATGGACCTGCGCGAGAGTGTGCGTGCGGGGCACGGAGACGGGGTAGGCCTCGGTGTCGGAGTCAAGCATCCGCTGCCGCTTGTCCTTGCGGATCCTGATCTGTTCGGGATCGAGGTGTTCCGGTGCGGACTCAGCGGTGTCAGGGGCGATCGACTCAGTTTCTGCCATGCCCTCAAGGCTACCGCGCCAGCCACCCGCGGGGAATTCGCGCAACCGTCCTGAGGCCCCCGCCACACCCCGTGCGTCGCGGGTCGCAGGACAGGCCGACCCGCCCCTGTCAGCTCATCCGAGGAGGGCGAGGATCTCCTGGGCCTGCGCCTCGGTGATCCGCCCCAGGGCCAGCGCCTTCGCCGTCGTCGACCGGGCCAGTGCGATGTAGCTGTCGCGGGTGCCCGGATGGGAGACGGCAAGGCTGTATTCGCTCAGGGCCGCCAGGTGCGCGGCGAGCGTCCCGACGTCGCCGCGGGCGACCGGTCCGGTCAGCGCCTTCGCCCCGTTCTGCAGGGTGTTGGCGACACTCGCGTCGACGAGTGCGGTGAGCACCCGCGAGGGGTCCTCGACACCGGCTTCGGTGAGCATCTCGAGGGCCTCGGCGATGATCGTGATCGAGTGGTTCGACGCGTGCGTGATCGCGGCGTGGTAGAGCGGCCGGTCGGCCTCGGCGATCTCGAGCGGTTCGGCCCCCATCTCGACGACGAGGGCCTCGCCCACCGGGCGGATCGGTCCGGGTGCGGTGACGGCGACGGTGGCCTGTCGCAGGCGCGGAAGGTCGACGGCGGTGCCGGTGAACGACAGTGACGGATGCAGGGCGATCGGCAGCGCCCCGACGCCGGTCGCCGGTTCGAGGATGTCCGTGCCGTAGCGTCCGGAGACGTGGACGACGATCTGACCGGCGTGGATCCGACCGAGCGCGGCGAGACCGGAGACGAGCGAGCCGATCTCGTCGTCGGGCACGGCGAGCAGGAGGAGTTCGGCGCGTTCGGCGATCTGGTCGGGAGGGAGGACGGGCACGCCGGGCAGCATGTCCTCGGCGCGTTCGAGGCTGGCCGCCGAGGTGGCGCTGACCCCGATGATCGCATGTCCGGCCGCTCGCCAGGCGGCTCCGATGACGGCGCCGACGCGGCCGGCGCCGATGATGCCGATGCCCAGTCGCGGGGCGTCCGGGGGCGGTGCGGTCATGCGTCGATCCCCTTCCCGGTGCGGCGCTGCTCGTCGAAGTGCTCACGGGCCAGCCGGGTGCGTTCGGCGTGTTCGGCGAAGAACCGCCGCGCCTCCTCGGCGTCCTGGTGGGTGACCTGCGGGGTGATCGGCCCTGCCGTCGAGTGCACCGCCACCGAGGCGAGACCGAGTGACCGCAGCAGCGGACCCTGCCGGTACTCCATCGACTGGACGCGTTCGTGCGGGACGAAGTCGACGCGGCGCTCGAGGCGGCCGAGGCGGATGATGAGGAGGGCCTCGGTGATCGCGTACGCCCGCCGCTTCCACACGAGCGGGTCGATGAACCGGGAGGAGCGCGGCTGCGGGTCGAAGGCCTCCTCGGCGCGCGCGGCCTGCGGGTCGGGCGAGTCGGTGTCGTACATCGCCGAGAGCGTGAGGCTGCGGGCGCTGACCTCGTCGTCGACCTGCGGTGCCGGCAGGGCGAGGCCGATCATCGTCAGCGCCTGGTCGATGTCGCCGACGGGCAGCAGCAGGTTGGATTCGCCCTTGTCGCCGGCACTGGCGATGTTGTATTCGGCCTTCCACCAGCCGCCGATGCGCCACAGCAGCGGCTGGTGCAGGCACACCGCCTGCACCCGGTCGAGGGGGATGACCTTCCGCGAGGTCGAGACGAGGCCGTGGCTTACGGCGAGGCCCGAGTCGGTGAGGCGGACGACGAAGTTCGCGTTGTCGAGGTCCTTCTTCACCGAGGCGAATGCCGCGATGCCGGCGGGCAGCACGCCGAAGAGCATCGGCATCGCCGCCTCCCGGACACCGGTGAGGAAGAGGACGATGGCCGCGACGATGACGGCGAGGAAGACGAGGACGCCGATGAGGAAGTCGGTCTTGAGCAGTGAGGAGAGGATGACCCGGTGGACGGGCACCCTGATGATCTCGCCCTCCTCCGTCAGCCTGGTCGAGACGCCGTAGGGGGCGAGCATGTCGTTGAGGCTGTCCTCGGCCTCCCCGATCGCCTCCCCCGCGTACCGGCTCAGGCGCTTGCTCAGCCGCACACCGATGCTGTCACCGGCGCGTTCGGGGGCGCTGAGATCGACCATCGGCTCGCCTGGACCCCGGCCCGCGCCGAGGCTGTCGACCGTGCCGTCCTCACCTGCCCAGGCCGCCTGGCCGACCGGGGAACCGGCAGGGCTGCCGAGCCCAGCGGGCCCTCCCGGGACCCCTGCATCACCGACACCGGCAGCAGCGGCACTGCCGACGACACCGCCCTGCTTGACTTCGCGCACCGCGGCGAGGAGCTCATCGCGCAGGGCGTCGGCCTTCTTCCGGCTGAGGTACTTCAGCGACACGTTCGCGCCCTTGCCGCCGGCGACGTCGAAGACGAGCTCGGCGAGTCCGAGGAGGCGGGGCACCAGTTTCTGCTGGAGGTCGATCGACTGGACCCGGTCGAGGCGGGCCTTGCGCAGCTTCTTCGCGAGCAGGCCCGAGCGGGCGTAGATCGCCTCGGCGTCGACGCGGTAGCCCATGACCCGCCAGGCGAGCCAGCTGTAGACGCCGGCGACGGCGAGGACGAGGAGGACCCCGCCGAGGCCGGCGAGGATAACGAGCGGATGCGCGCCGACCCAGCCGGCCATCGACAGGTCGACGCCGTCACCGGCGGCGAGGTCGCTGAGCGCCTGCTGGATGAAGTTCTGCCCGACGTACCCGGCGACGACGAAGAGGACGACGATGACGCCGAGGCTCTCAAGCACCGGGGTGAGCGGATGGACCCGATGCCAGACCTCCGGGGCGGCCACCTCGGCGACGGAGGGCTCCGCTGCCGGCTGGGGCTCCCCTGCCGGCTGGGACTGCCCGGTCTCCTCGGTGATGTCGTGGTCGGAGCTCATCGTCACAGCCCTGCCAGGTTCGCCTGTCCGCGACCGGCGAGGCTGTCACGGAGACGGTCCGCGTCGGGGCGCGGCAGGCCGGGGATCGTCGCATCGGTGGCCGCCGAGGCGGTGTGGAGTTTGACGGTGGCCAGTCCGAACATCCGGTCGATGGGGCCGGAGTCGACGTCGACGAACTGGAGGCGGCCGTAGGGCACGACGGTGGTGCGGCGGAACATGATGCCGCGGCGGATGAGGAGGTCGTCATCGCGTTCGGCGTACCCGATGACCTTCGCCTGCCGGTAGAGGACGACAAGGTAGACGACGGCCCAGACGAGGATCGCCGCCCACAGCGGGTGCAGCCACCACTGGGACGGGAAGATCACGGCGAGTGCGATCGCCACGGCGAGCAGCGGGACGAAGAACGTCAGCGACGAGATCGTCTCCTTGCGCCAGTACTTCGGGCTGACTCGGGTGTAGATCGGGTCGGTCATGCGGCTTCGGCTCCTGGTGGGTCGTGGGGCGGGAGGGTGCAGAAGATCTCGACGATGATCCCGACGATCATCAGGGCAGCGGCGGCGATCGCGGCGAAGAGCATGCCGGCGGCGAGGTCGTTGCGGATGCCCGGGGCCGAGAGGAAGTAGTAGGCGGCGTTGCCGAGGTACCAGCCGGCCAGCCCGGCTCCGGTCAGAGCGCTCGCCTTGGCCATGACGGCCACGCGGGCGGCCTGGAGCGGGTCGATCTCGCGGGTCCGGTCCCCGTCGTTCCACTTCTTGATCGGGTAGCCGAGGACGAGGAGGACGGCGGCGAGGATGAGCATGCCGATGATCGGGAACCACGGCTGGCCCGGCAGCGCGAACCCCTGGCTCTCGAGGAGCACGTCGACGAGCACGCCGAGGACGACGCCGGCGGTCGCCCAGATGACGAGCATGCCTGAGGAGGTTCGCTGCATGCTCCTCAGTCTTTCAGATCTCCGGCGTCTGCGGGGAGGGAACCCGGGTGATTTCCTGATCGGCCACTGCGGCGATGACCTCGGCGATCGGCAGGCGCCCGCTCGCCGTGGCGACCGTCGTCTCCGGTGCGATTTCCGCCCACGGGACGAGGACGAAGGCCCGCTCGTGAGCGCGCGGGTGCGGCAGGGTGAGCGTCGGGGTCGCTGCGCGAACCTCCCCGGCCTCGGTGGTGACGCTGATGAGGTCGATGTCGAGGGTCCGCGGTCCCCACCGCAGCTCCCGGGTCCGCCCGGCGGCGACCTCGATGCCCTGGACCACCCCGAGGAGCTGGTCGACCGGCAGGGTGGTCTCGATGAGGACGCCGAGGTTGAGGAAGTCGTTCTGCTCGACCCCGCCCCATGGCGCGGTCCGGTAGAGCGAGGAGCGGGCGACGACCGTGATCGCCGGGTGCCGGTCGAGGGCGGCGACGGCGTCGTCGAGCGTGGCCGCGGGATCGCCGAGGTTGGCCCCGAGGCTGAGGTAGGCGACCGCGGCTGGTGCCTCGGCAGGACCCGCGTCCCCGCGGTGCCGGTCGACGGTGACGGTGACGTCGGCGAAGGTCCGCTCGATCGGGGCGCTCGGCTTGTGGACGACGACCTCGACATGGTCGGTCAGGGTCAGGCAGTGGTCGGCGATCGCCTCGGCGAGGGTCTCGATGAGGTCGAAGGTGGTGTCCTCGACGATGTGGGCGACCGCCTCGGCGAGGTCGCCGTAGTGGATGGTGTCGGCGATGTCATCGGTCCCGGCCGCAGCCGCCGTCGACGTGTGGAGGACGACGTCGACGACGAAGTCCTGACCCTCGCGCTTCTCGAAGTCGAAGACGCCGTGATTGCCGCGCACCGTCAGGCCGCGCAGCTCGATCCGGTCCGGCTGTCCGCTCATGCCCGGCCGGCTTCCACGGGGGAGGTGCCCGGGGGCAGCGTGGTCGGCGATGGCCGCCGCCACCCGACAGGCCAGCGCCGAGGCGGCCGGGTCGTGGACGCGCACCGCCCAGGCCCCTGCCTGCGCGGCGAACGCCGAGATCACGGCCGTGGCCTGATCCTTCGCTGCCTCCGCGGCACGCGTCGGATCCTCCGGCGAGACGAGGGAGGAGATGAAGCGCTTGCGGCTCGCGGCGACGAGGAGGCGCTGGTCGAACGCGGAGAACGCGTCGAGCCCGGCGAGGATCTGCCAGTTGTGGTCGGCGTTCTTCGAGAAGCCCAGGCCCGGATCGACGATGATCGCGTCCGGGTCGATGCCGGCGGCCACGGCCGCGTCGATGCGCTCGCGCAGTTCGGCGACCACCTCGGCGAGGACATCGTCGTAGTGGAACGTCGCATCCGCACGGTCGAGATGACCGCGCCAGTGCATGAGGACGATCGGGACGCCGGTGTCCGCGGCGACGGCGAGCATGCCGGGATCCGACAGGCCGGCCGAGACGTCGTTGATGATGTGCGCCCCAGCGTCGATGGCCGCCGAGGCCACCGCCGCCCGCATCGTGTCGACGCTGATGAGCACGCCGGCAGCGGCGAGTTCACGGACGACGGGCACGACCCGGCGCAGCTCCTCGTCCTCATCGACGCGGACCGCGCCGGGGCGAGTCGATTCCCCGCCGACGTCGATGATGTCCGCGCCCGCGGTCGTCAGTGCGAGCCCGTGGGCGATCGCCTTGGCGTGATCGAAGTAGCGGCCGCCGTCGGAGAAGGAATCGGGCGTGACGTTGAGGACGCCCATGATCTGCGTGCGCGCCGGATCCCCGAGGGCAGACGGCTGACCCGCGGCAGGGGTCGGTTCGACAGCAGGCGTCCCTGTCATCGCTCAGCCTCGGAGGATGAGGCTCATCGCCTCCGCCCGGGACGCCGGTTCGCGCAGCTGACCGCGCACCGCTGAGGTGATCGTCGAGGCGCCGGGCTTGCGGACCCCGCGCATCGTCATGCACAGGTGCTCGGCCTCGACGACGACGATCGCGCCCTGGGGCTCGAGGTAGGTCATCAGGGCGTCGGCGATCTGCGAGGTCAGCCGCTCCTGGACCTGCGGACGGCGGGCGTAGACCTCGACGAGCCGGGCGAGCTTCGACAGGCCGGTGACCTTGCCGTTCTTCGCCGGGATGTAGCCGACGTGGGCGACGCCGTGGAACGGCACGAGGTGGTGTTCGCACATCGAGTAGAGGTCGATGTCGCGGACGAGGACCATCTCCTCGTGGCTGATGTCGAACGTCACGGAGAGGATCTCGGCCGGGTCGTGGTGGAGGCCGGCGAAGAACTCCTCATAGGCGCGGGCCACCCTGGCCGGGGTCTCGATGAGACCGTCGCGGTCGGGGTCCTCCCCGACGGCGAACAGGATCTCCCGGACTGCCGCGGCGATGCGCTCATGATCGACCGTGGGCTTGTCCGCGGTCGTCTCGCCGAGGTCGTCGAACACGTAATCGGTCATCAGCGCTGGCCTCCCGGTTCGTCCCCGGACAGACCGGAGTTCGGTCCTGCCGGTCCGGTGGGACCGGCGGGTCCGACCGGACCGTTGGGGTCACGGGGTCCCGGCGGGTTGTGCGGCACGTCGGGGCCGTGGGTGCCGGTCGGTCCGGCACCGGGCAGGTCCGTCGTGTCTGGACCCGGACCACCGGAGTGGCCGGTGCCGTCCTGATCGCCGCCGGTGCTGCGGCCGCTGCGGGGCGGGAGGCACGATCGGGCCGCGGTCGGAGACCGGGCGCTCGTCGTTGGCCAGCCACACCTCGCGGCGGGGCCGCTTGAGGACGGGAGCGAAGATCTCCTCGAGGGCGGCCTGATCGAGCGTCTCGCGTTCGAGCAGCTGGTAGGCCAGGGCGTCGAGGATGTCGCGGTTGTGGGTGAGCACCCAGTACGCATCGGCGTGCGCGGTGTCGATGAGCGCGCGCACCTCCTTGTCGATGGCCGACAGCGTCGAATCGCCGTACTCGTCGCCGGCGCCGTAGCCGCGCCCGGCGAAGGGCTCGGACTGGTCGTCGCCGATCTTGACCATGCCGAGCTTCTCGCTCATGCCGTACTGCGTGACCATCTTCCGGGCGATGTTCGTCGCCTTCTCGATGTCGTTGCTCGCCCCGGTCGTCGGATCGTGGAACACGACCTCCTCGGCGACGCGTCCGCCCATCGCGTAGGCGAGCTGGTCGAGGAGTTCGTTGCGGGTCGTCGAGTACTTGTCCTCACTCGGCAGCACCATCGTGTAGCCCAGGGCGCGGCCGCGGGGCAGGATCGTCACCTTCGTCACCGGGTCGGTGTTGTTCATCGCCGCAGCGACGAGGGCGTGGCCGCCCTCGTGGTAGGCGGTGACGAGGCGCTCCTTGTCGTTCATCAGGCGCGTGCGCTTCTGCGGTCCGGCGATGACGCGGTCGATCGCCTCGTCGAGGATGCGGTTGTCGATGACCTTCGCGTTCTCACGCGCGGTGAGCAGGGCCGCCTCGTTGAGGACGTTGGCGAGATCGGCGCCGGAGAATCCGGGGGTGCGCTTGGCGATCTGGCCGAGGTCGACGTCGGGGGCCAGCGGCTTGTCCTTCGCGTGGACCTCGAGGATCTTCTTCCGGCCCTTCATGTCCGGGGCCTCGACCGGGATCTGCCGGTCGAAGCGGCCCGGGCGCAGCAGCGCCGGGTCGAGGACGTCGGGCCGGTTGGTCGCGGCGATGAGGATGACATTGGTCTTGACGTCGAAGCCGTCCATCTCGACGAGGAGCTGGTTGAGCGTCTGCTCGCGCTCGTCGTGCCCGCCGCCCATGCCGGCCCCGCGCTGGCGGCCGACGGCGTCGATCTCGTCGATGAAGATGATGCAGGGGGCGTTCGCCTTCGCCTGTTCGAAGAGGTCGCGCACGCGGGAGGCGCCGACTCCGACGTACATCTCGACGAAGTCGGAACCGGAGATCGAGTAGAACGGCACGCCCGCCTCACCGGCGACGGCCTTCGCGAGCAGGGTCTTGCCGGTGCCCGGCTGACCGTAGAGGAGGACGCCCTTGGGGATCTTCGCCCCGACGGCCTTGAACTTCTCGGGTTCGGCGAGGAACTCCTTGATCTCCTCGAGCTCTTCGAGCGCCTCGTCGACCCCGGCGACGTCCTTGAACGTGACGTCCGGGTTCTCCTTGTTGACGAGCTTGGCCTTCGACTTGCCGAAGTTCATCATCTTCCCGCCGCTCATCTGCGAGATGAGGAACCAGAAGACGACGAAGATGATGACGAACGGGATGAGGGTGCCCAGCAGCGACATCAGCCAGCTCTGCTGCGGCACCTCGTCGGTGTAGCCCTGAGTGGGGTTCGCCTCGGTGACAGCCTCGACGATCTGGTCGCCGCGCTGTTCGACGTAGTAGAACTGGACCTTCTTGCCGTATTCCTGGCCGTCGACCGTGAGGTCCTCTTTGAGGGTGAGGTCGACGCGCTGGTCGCGGTCGACGATCTTGGCCTGTTCGACCTGGTCGTCGGCCAGCAGTTGGAGTCCCTGCTCGGTGTCGATCTGGCTGAAGCCCACACGGCTGAAGAGGAGCGCTCCGATGGACACCACGAGGAGCGCCATGACGATCCAGATCAAGGGACCTCTCGTCGCCTTGTTGAGCAGTGGACGTCGCTTTTTGGACTCGGCCATAGATCCTCTCAGGATTTCAGTCTGGGCAGCCCGTGCAGGCCGCCGCGGCTGCCTGGGAGCATCCCCCACAGCCTAGTACGTACCAGTGGCATAGCGGGAATCAGAGAGGTTTTGTTCCCCGGCGGAAGCAAATTCCAGGCAACGCGCGGTGGGCGCTCAGCTCACCGGTGCTCAGCTGTAGACGTGCTGTGCCAGCGTCGCGACGAACGGGACGTTGCGGTACTTCTCCGCGTAGTCGAGTCCGTAGCCGATGACGAACTCGTTGGGGACGTCGAAGCCGACGTATTTGACGTCGATGTCGACCTTGACGGCTTCGGGTTTGCGCAGCATGGTGCAGATCTCGACGTCGGCGGCCCCGCGCGAGCGCAGGTTCTGCACGAGCCAGGACAGGGTGAGCCCGGAGTCGATGATGTCCTCGACGATGAGCACGTGGCGGCCGGTGAGGTCGGTGTCGAGGTCTTTGAGGATCCGCACGACGCCGGAGGACTTCGTGCCCGAGCCGTAGGAGGAGACGGCCATCCAGTCCATCGTCACCGGCGAGTGCAGGGCGCGGGCGAGGTCGGCCATGACCATGACCGCGCCTTTGAGGACGCCGACGAGGAGGATGTCCTTGTCCTTGTAGTCTTCATCGATGGCGGCGGCCAGTTCAACGAGTCGGGCGGCTATCTGTTCTTCCGAGACGAGCACTTCTTCGATGTCATTGCCGAGATCGTTGATGTCCACTGGTGTCGATTCTCCTCGTGTGGGGTGGCTGTGACTCCATTATGGGCGACGGGACGGCCGCGGAGCCACCCGCGCGGTCACCGGGTCAGCTCGTCGTCGACGGTGCCCGGTGCCGCGGAGAGGTGGCCGGTGATGCCCATGAGCACGGAGACGGCGATCATGAGGATGAGCGGCAGGGTCCAGGCGCCGCTGAGGCCGAGCAGTCCGCCGACGGCGAGCGGGCCGAGGGCGGCGAGCACATAGCCAGAGGACTGGACGAACGCCGAGGTGCGGGCGGTGACCGAGACGTCTCGCGTGCGGCTGGTGATGAGGGCCAGGGCGGCGGGGAATGCGAATCCGCCGTAGGAGAGGAGCACTGCCCAGAGCACCGGCGCCGAGGCGGGGGCGAGGAGGAGGCCGGTGTAGCCGGCGACGGCGCTGACGGCGAAGGAGACGAGGAATGCGCGGGGTGCGATGCCGCGCATGATGATCTGCGGGGCGAGGAAGCCTCCGGGCAGACCGCCGAGGGTGACGATCGTGAGCATCACGCCGGCGGCGACGGGGTCGAGTCCGGCGTCCCGGTAGATCTGCGGCAGCCACCCGAACTGGACGTAGGCGTTGACGGACTGGAGGCCGAAGAACATCGCCATGTACCGCGCCTTCGCGGTCGTGTGGATGTGCCGCCTCGGTGCCGGTGTCGCGCTGCGCTCGGTTCCGGGGGTGCGGTCGGTTCCGGGGGCGCGGAAGACGGGCACGGAGCCGAGGCCGCGCAGGACGATCCATGTGGCCAGGGCGGCGAGCGGGACGAGCACCCAGGCGCCGAGGCCGACCCGCCAGTCATCGAAGTGCTCGGTCAGGGGCGCGGTGAGGAGGGCGGGGAACATCGCGCCGAGGCCGAGGGAGACGGTGAACGCGGTCGCGCCGAGGTGGGCCCGGTGCGGGAAGCGGGTCTTGACGAAGACGGGGAGGATGACGTTGCCGAACGACATCCCGGCCAGGGCGGCGATCGTCAGGGCGGCGAAGGCCACCCATGAGTCGACGAGGACGCGGGCGCCGATGCCGCCGGCGATGAGCACGCAGGCGATCGTCAGCGAGGTGAAGAGGCCGACGCGCCGCAGGAGCGGGACGGCGAGGAAGCCGCAGACGGCGAAGATGAGACCGGGCAGGGCGGTGAGCAGGCCGGTCTGCCATTCGGCGAGGCCGAAGGCGGTCTTGACCTCGGCGAGGACGGGGCCGAGTGAGGAGGCCGCGGGACGCAGCGAGGAGGCGATGAGGACGAGGCAGATGAGGGCGAGCACGTCGAGGCCCGGGCCCATCCGCGGGCCGGTGGCGCTCGCGGTCCCGGAAGTCGTGCTCATGCGGTCATCCTCTCAGACGGTGTGCCGTCGTTCGTCGGTCTCTCACCCCTCGGTCTCACACCCGTCGGTCTCTCACTCCTGGGTCCCGGAAGGGGGTTCACTGGTGGGCGGGCGGCTTCACGGGTGGGGCCGGGGTGGGCAGCCGCCCGAACAATGGTATACCGTTTGAGTCGAGGGCTCCGACCGGGCCCTCAGCTCACCGTCTCCCATCCGCAGAGACCTCTCCCACCCGCAGAGTGTTCTCCCCGACCATCAGAGCGCTCTTCGCGATCGTCGGAGAGCAGAGAGAAAGCCGAGGCAGCCCATGGCCACCACGTTCACCGATGTCCGCCTCTTCCCGCGCTATCCGGACGAGGCGGCCGTCGACGTCGTCGTCGCCGGCGGTCGGATCGCGGCGATCACGCCTGCCGGCGAGGCCGGCGGCGCCGGTGCCGGGGCCGGCGAGACGGGCGCCGCAGCGTCCGACGAGGTCGTCGAGGGGCGCGGACGAGTGCTGCTGCCGGGGCTCGGGGATGTCCATGCGCACCTCGATTCGAACCGCCTCGGGCAGACCTTCCGCCCGCACACCGCCGACGGCACGCTGCACGGCTACATCATGAACGACCGCGCGAACTGGCGCAGCGGCGAACGGTCGGTGCGCGACCAGGCGAGCTTCGCGATCGCCGCGATCATCGCCTCGGGTGGGTCGCGGATCCGCTCGCACGCGCAGATCGACTCCGACACCGGGCTCGAGCGCTTCACCGGGGTCCGCGATGCCCTCGCCGCTCATGCCGATGTCCTCGATTCGCAGATCGTCGCGTTCCCGCAGGCGGGCATCGTGCGGGAGAAGGGCGTTCGGGATCTTCTCGATGCGGCCCTGTCCGAGGGCGCTGATCTCGTCGGCGGCCTCGACCCCGTCCAGTACGATCGCGACCCGAAGACGCATCTCGACATCGTCTTCGACCTCGCCGAGAGGCACGGCAAAGGCGTCGACATCCACCTCCACGAGGGCGGCACGGCCGGTGTCTTCTCGTTCGAGGAGATCGCGCACCGGACGCGGACACTCGGCCTGCAGGGGAAGGTGACGATCTCGCATGCCTTCGCCCTCAACACGAACCCCGAACCCGTCGTCCGTCGCCTCGCCGAACTCCTCGCCGAGGCGGGCATCTCCGTGACGACCGTGGCCCCGCAGAAGGGCAGCCTGCCGCAGGACATCCTCGGTAGGCAGCGGGTGGCGATCGGCCTCGGCGAGGACGGGCAGCGGGACTACTGGAGTCCCTACGGTGACGGTGACCTGCTGCGACGGACGTGGCAGCTGGCGTTCACCAACGGCTTCCGTCGCGATGAGGACATCGAGCACTGCCTCGACATCGCCTCCCGCGGAGGTGCCCAGGTGATGGCCGGGACGCGGCCCGACGGCACCGCGCTCACCGACGATGCGATCCACGGCCTCGGAGTCGGGGCGCCTGCGGACTTCCTGCTCCTCGACGCCGACACGGTCACCTCGGCGATCATGGACTGCCCCTCGAGCGCGACGTCTACAAGGGCGGGAGGCTCGTCGCCTCCGGCGGTGAGCTCCTCGGCGGCCTCCGCTGACACGGCGACTCCCCACCAGCGGCGCGGCGTTCTCCCCCATCCGCCGCCGCGCGCTCTACTCCCCTGCTGAGCGGCGGCGTCCACTGGCGTCGCCGCTCCCCCACCGGCACCTTGAGCGTCACGCACAACCCGTGCACGCGGCGGATTCGCGACTGGGCGTTGTGCGTGCGGAGCTGCGGGTAGTGCGTAAGCCTCGGGGTTGTGCGTGCCGCCGCACCGGCGATATCGCGCTCCGCGGAGTGCGAGCACGCCCGAGACCAGCGTCCCGGTATCCGTAGCCGCGAATCCCACACACGCAGCTCGTTGCACAACCTGTGCACGCGGCGGATTAGCGACTGAGTGGAGTGCGTGCGGAGCTCGCGGGTAGTGCGTGAGCCTCGGGGTTGTGTGTGCCGGCGCACCGGCGATGTCGCGCTCCGCGGAGTGTGAGCACGCCCGAAACCAGCGTGCTGAGATCCGTCGCCGCGAATCCCGCACGCGCAGCTCGTTGCACAACCTGTGCACGCGGCGGATTCGCGACCGAGCGTAGTGCGTGCGGAGCTGCACGTAGTGCGCAAGGCTCGGGGTTGTGTTTGCAGAGCTGCGGGTTGCGGGTGGAGCGCGAGGTTGTGCGTGAGGCTCAGGAATACCTGCGGGACAGCGGCGGTCCACAGTGGAGTTACGGACGCTACGAGTCCGGGTGCTTGGCGGCGAAGCCGAAGCGCACGGTGCCGCGACTGACGACGACCTCCGTATCGCCCGGGAAGGACAGACGGCCCACCCGACCGGCCCCGGCATCCTCCCTGATGAGCGCCATGAGATCGCGGATCCGGGTCGACCCGAAGGACTGCGCGGGCACTCCGAGTGAGAGCAGCCACCCGCGCAGCACGCGGGAGAGGATCGCATCGGGATGATCGCCGAGGCGGTCGAGCGGAATCTCGGACGCTCCCCGGATCTCGGCGAGGACGTCCGCGGCAGTCGCGTCGAGAAAGTCTGCATCGGCGCGGCAGAGCTCCGCCGTCCGGGCGAGATTGTCGGTGACCGGCTGGCCGAGCTCGGACTCGAGCGTGCCGAGCAGACTGCGCGCCCGCACCCTGGCGAACGCGGCATCGGCATTCATCGGATCGTCCCACACGGTGATCCCCTGTGCCCGGCACGCGGCTTCGGTCGCGGCCCGGTCGATGTCGAGCAGGGGGCGCAGCACACGCCCGGACCGCACCGCCATGCCGGCCAGCGACCGGGTGCCCGAACCGCGGAGCAGGCCGAGCAGCACCGTCTCGGCCTGATCGCTGCGGGTGTGGGCGGTGAGGATCCAGTCCGCCGCATGCGCTGCCCGGGCGGTCTCGAGCGCGGCATAGCGGGCATCTCTCGCCGCGGCCTCGATGCCGTCGGCTCCGGGTGTGACGGTGACGGCGGCGATCCTCGCGGGCACTCCCCACGACTCGGCGGTGCCCGTCACGGTCGCGGTCACCTCGGCGGACTCCGCCTGCAGGCCGTGGTCGACGGTGACGGCGAGCACCTCGACCTCGCCGCGGCGATGGAGGAAGGCGCACGCGTGGAGCAGCGCCATCGAATCGGCGCCCCCGGAGACCGCGACGATGAGACGCGGCACAGCTGACCCGCGCGGTTGTCCGGACAGATGCGACTCCCCGGAAGCCAGCGATTCGCCGGACTCACGTGACTCCCCGCGCGCTCCAGACCGCCCACGAGCCCCTGCGCCTGCCAGCGTCGCGCGCACAGCGGCGCGGATCGCGGCACTCGCCGAGTCGAGCGTCGGCCGATGCCCCGCTTCAGCCACAGCGTCGCCCTGCCTCAGTCACGCCAACGCCCCGGCTCACTCGCGTCGCCACTCACTCGAGTCACTCTCGCCGCCCCCTCACCCGTGGACGCGGTCGAGCCACAGCCTCGGCGTCTGGATCTCCGGGGCCGTGGGCAGGTTCTCCGCGCTCGCGTAGACCGCGCCGAACCCGGACTGGCCGACGGCGGACCGGACCTCGCGGACGAACTTCGCCCCGTCCCGGTACTGCGCGAGCTTGAGGTTCATCCCCAGCAGATTCGAGAGGAACCCTCCCTGTCCGGCGTCCCGACGCGCCTCGAACCGGCGGCGCAGCTTGCGCACGCTGGGGATGACGCCGATGCCGACCTCGTCCATGACGACGTCGGCATGGCCTTCGAGCAGGCTGAGGATCGCCGAGGCGTCGGTGAGTGCCGTCTTCATCCCCTCGTTCGTGATGAGGTCGACCATGCTCGCCTGACCGCGGATGATGCGTCCGAAGGTGGCGAACACCTCGGCGACGGTCGACCATCCCGGAGTCGAGAGCGGGGTCGAGACGAACTGCGAGAGCAGCCCGCGCATGTGCTCGCGCAGCCACGGCGCGGTGGCGAACTGGACCTGGTGGGTGGCTTCGTGGAGGGCGACCCACATCCGGAAGTCCCGGGGGTCGACCTTCATCGCCTCTTCTGCGATGAGCACCGACGGGGCGATGAACATCAGCCGCCCGGACTCCCGGGCGAAGGGATCGAACTGGCCGAGCACGCGCGTCGAGAGCAGGGAGAGGACACTCGCCACCTCGACGGCGGCGGCCCGCTGCGAGGCCGGACCGGGGACCCCCGGCAGGGCGGTCACGTCGACCATCCCGTTGAGAGACTCGGCGTTCGCCTTGATCCAGCCGACCTGGTCGAGGACGAGCACGGACCCTGCCGCCAGGCGGGTGCGGACGTCGTCGGCGTGGTCGGGGGCCAGCAGGAACGAATCGACGACGAGGTCCTGCGCGGTCAGCGCATTGTCCTTCATCCCGCCGACGAGCTCCTCGAGTCTGCCCGCCGCCGGCGGCTTCGGAGCGGAGACGACCTCGCGGGCCGTGCGGACGGCGAAGTTCTCGTCGATGATCATGAGCACCCACAATCTGCCAGCGCGGACACGGCGTCGTCGACGGTCTTGCGGGCCTCGAGGATCTTCGCCCGGTCGACCCCGTCGATCTGGAGGCTGAAGACGAGGTAGCGGCCGTCGGCGTCGAGGACTCCCCCGGCCAGCGAGGTCACCGTCGACAGGGTTCCCGTCTTCGCGTGCACGGCGCCCGCGGCGTTGGGGTCGTTGCCGAACCGGTCGGTGAGCGTGCCGGTCAGCCCGCCGACGGGAAAATAGCTGATGAGGCTCGAGAGCGAGTCCTTGGCGACGACCGAGGCCTGGAGGACCGTCGTGAGATCGTGCGGACTGATCCGGTTGCCGTAGTCGAGTCCCGAGGTGTCATAGAGCTGCGTCTGCCCGAGGTCGACGGTGTCCTCGAGAGCGGCGACGACGGCCTTCGGTCCGTTCTCGAGGCTGCCGGGCATGCCCTCGGCGATCGCGACCTCATTGCCGAGCACCTCGGCGACGACGTTGTCACTGTGGACGAGGGCGTACTCGACGATCTCGGAGATCGTCGCCGATTCCACCGCCGCGAGCGTCGCGGGTTCCTCGGTGTTCGTCGCTGCCGCCGAGGTGTCCGTCGGGTTCGGTGTCGTCCCCGCAGTGTCCGCGGCGCTGGGGGTTGCCGGCTGATCGGTGACGGTGATCCCCGCGGTCTCAAGGGCGTTGCGGAACGCGGCGAGGGCGTCCGCGGACGGGTTCTCGCTGCGGCCCCGCCACGCCGCGGACGGATCCCCGACGTATCCGCTGTCGACCATGAGCGGCTGGATCGGGGTGATGACGCCCTTGGCGATGTCCGCCCGCTCCCAGCTCGGGTTGAAGTCATTGCCCGGGTAGCGGCTCGTGTCCACGGCGAGCGCCACCTCGGTGACCTGCCGGTCCTTGAGCGCCGCCGCGGTCTCCTCCGCCAGGGTCGTAAGCCCCGCGTGCCCGTTGACGGCACCGGGCTGGGATTCGCCGGCGCCGAGGAGGGCGTCCCCACCGCCGACGAGCGTGACCGTCGACGTCGCCGGGTCGAAGGCGGTCGTCGTCGACAGTCGCTGCTCACCGCCGATGGCGAGCAGCGCGGCCGAGGCGGTGAGCACCTTCGTCACCGAGGCCGGTGTCCGCGCGCGGTTCTCGTCGGTGGCGAAGAGCACCTGGTCGGTCAGGGCGTCGCGGACCTCGACGCCGAATCCCTTGACCTCGGACTCGCCGAGGATGCGCTCGAGTTCGCCGCCGGCGTTCGTCGGGATCGGGGCGGAGTCGGTGAGCGCCGAGGCGGGGGCGGGCACGTCCTGTCCGGCCGCGACCGGCTGCGGCACCGGGTCGACCTCGATCGCCGGTTCCGTGGTGAGGAAGCCGGGGACGACGTCGGCGGCGTCGGCGACCCCGTACCCGAGGGCACCGGCGAGGAGGACGCCTGCGGTGATGCCGGCGGCGAGCCGCTTGCCCGACCGCTTCCGCTCACCGCGTGAACCCGCACCGCCCGTGCCCGTCGATCCCGTGCTCGTCGAACCAGCACCTGCCGATCCCGAACCTGCCCGCGGTTCCTCCTGGGGCTGAGAGTCCTGCGGCGTCGTGGGGGTCAAACGCGGGCTCCTGTTCGTGTCATCGGGCACGTCCGCCCTCGCATCTGGTGCCGGCGCGGGGGCCTGCTGGGGAGGGTCGAGGCGTGTCGGCGGTGGGGACGCATAGGCACTATCCTAGTGATGCCACCCTAACGCGTAAGGAGCACTATGGAACTCTTGGCCACGATCGAGATCCCCCGCGGTTCGCGCAACAAGTACGAAGTCGACCATGAGACCGGCCGGTCAAGCTCGACCGCTACCTCTTCACCTCGATGCAGTACCCCGCGGACTACGGCTTCATCGAGGACACCCTCGGCAACGACGGGGATCCCCTCGATGTGCTCGTGCTGCTCACCGAGCCCCTGTTCCCGGGTGTGCAGGTCGACGTCCGCCCGATCGGCATGTTCCAGATGGAGGACGAAGCCGGTGGCGACGACAAGGTTCTCGCCGTGCCCGCAGGCGATCCGCGCTGGGACTCCTACCAGGACATCGCCGATGTCAATCAGTTCACCCTCGACGAGATCGAGCACTTCTTCACCCGCTACAAGGACCTCGAGCCCGGCAAGTTCGTCAAGGGATCGAACTGGGTCGGCCGCGCCGAGGCCGAAGCCGAGGTCAACGCCTCGATCGAGCGCTTCAAGACCAGCGACCACTGAGTCGGCGCTGACCGCGGCTTCAGTCCTTTCGAACTGAGCCCCGCGGCTCAGTCCTTCGAACCGGCCCCTGCGGCGCGCGCCTCACGGCTGACCTCATCGACCGCCTCGACGATCACGTCGGGGCGGTCGATCATCATGAGGTGCCGGGAGTCGAGGACCTCCCGCTTCCGCAGATCCGCAAACGCCTGACCGAGGATCCGTTCGCGCCGCAGGTTCGACAGCGGAGGTGCCTCGAGCGCCGAGGTGGGTGCGGCCACCGGGTCCGTCGACGTCCGCAGGGCCTGCAGGTCAGCCCCCTGGCTGCGGTAGCTCAGCCATTCCGCCAGCGAGGCCTTGAGGGTGTCAGGGTCGGCGTAGGGGTCCTTGAATGCCGCCTGGTCGAGCGCGCGCCCCGACCCCGACTGCCTGGAGAATCCGCGGTGGGAGACCAGCGAGGCGAGCTGTCCGATCTCGCTGCGCGTCGTCAGTGCTCCGAGGACGGGCAGCAGCGTCGCCCGTGAGAGCGCCCCGGCGCTGCCGCGGTACCGGTAGTCCTCGATCGAGGGGTCGACGAGGACGATGCCGGCCACGCGCTCCGGGTGCAGCCGGGCGAACGCCTCGGCGCGGAACGACGCCATCGAATGGGCGACGATGACGACCTCGTCGTGCTCGCCGATCGCCCGCTCCATCGCAGCGACCTCCGTGGCGAGGTCGGGCAGGACACCCGGCCAGGGCGTGCCCGCGAAGCCCGGGCGGTCGATGGCGATGACCTCGCGGTCGGGCATCGCCTCGATGACCGGGACCCAGCTCGCCGCCGCGATCGCGCAGCCGTTGAGCAGCAGCACCGGCAGGGCGGCCCCGGCAGCCGACTCCCCCACCGAGGCGGTGCCCGGGCGCCGATAGACCGTGTACCCGTCGATGACGGTCGTCGTGAGATCTGCGAACCGGCTCTCAGCTGACACGGCTGCCCTCACCGGCGACCGCCTCGGCGCCCTTCTGCCCTGCCGTGCCGCGGTCGATGACGGCGACGTAGCCGAGGTGCGCGGCCCACGCGGCGATGAGGAGCACGGCGATGGCCTGGACGTAGCCCTGCCCGGTCCGCCACAGCGTCTCGATGACGACCGAGGACACATTCGTCGCAAAGAGGGCAGCGAGCATGATGACGACGCCGCGGGCGTACGCCGTGCGCCCCCTCCCCTGCCGGCGCAGGGCGAGGAAGGCGAGCACCATGCTCGCCATGGCCCCGAATGCGACGAGGGAGGACGCGATCGTGTGGAGGAGGAAGTCGGGCCGCAGCGGGTTCGCGGTGTACTCGGCGTAGCAGACGTCGTCGAAGCTCTGCGCGCACGGCAGCGCGGCGATGGAATCGCCGATCGTGCCCAGCCCCGTGACCGCCACGGCGACCGCCACCCAGACCGACATCCGCCCGAAGCGCGCCCGCCACCCCCGCACCCCGAGGCCCGCGATGAGGACCATGAGGGTCCCGGCGATCGCATCACCGGTGCGGAAGACCCAAGAGTACGGCTGATCGGCCGCGGCGAGTTCGGAGACGTACCCGGCCAGCGGGTACGGCTGCGGGCTCAGTGCCAGCAGGACCCACGAGTCGTAGGACAGCAGGACGGCCGCGGCGAGGAGGACGGCAAGGGTGCGGCGCATGCTCAGTATCCGCGCGGTTTGGCCAGCGGGAAGGTGATCGTCGACCGGATCGTCTGCTGCGTGAAGAGCATGACGAGCCTGTCGAGCCCCATCCCGAGCCCACCGGCCGGCGGCATGCCGTACTCGAGGGCCCGGAGGAAGTCCTCGTCGAGCTCCATCGCCTCGGGGTCGCCGCCGGCCGCGGCCAGCGACTGTGCGGTGAGCCGCTGCCGCTGGACGACGGGGTCGACGAGTTCGGAGTACGCGGTGCCGAGCTCGGAGCCGAAGATGATGAGGTCCCACTTCTCGGCGAGCATCGGGTCCGTCCGGTGCTGCCGGGTCAGCGGTGAGGTCTCGGCGGGGAAGTCCGTGTAGAAGGTCGGGGCGACCGTCTGGGACTCCGCGACCTCCTCGTAGATCTCCTGGAGCAGCATGCCCCACCCCCACTTCGGGTTGACGGTGACCCCGGCCTTCCGCGCCAGGGTGCGCAGCGCCTCGATCGAGGTGTCGGTCGTGACCTCCTCGCCCATTGTCTGCGAGACGACGTCGGTGAGCGAGATCGTCGTCCATTCGTCGGCGAGGTCGATCTCGTGTTCGACGCCGTCGACGGTCCCGCGCACGATCGTCGTCCCGAGCGACGCCTGGGCGGCGTTGATGACCATCGTGCGGGTGAGCTCGCGCATCGTGGTGTAGTCACCACCGGCCTGGTAGGCCTCGAGCATCGAGAACTCCGGGTTGTGGGTCGCGTCGACGCCCTCGTTGCGGAAGTTCCGCCCGATCTCGAACACCCGGTCGAAGCCGCCGACGAGGAGCCTCTTGAGGTAGAGCTCCGGGGCGATGCGGAGGTAGAGATCGAGGTTGTAGGCGTTGATGTGGGTGAGGAACGGTCGCGCGTTCGCTCCGCCGTGGACGGTCTGGAGGATCGGGGTCTCGACCTCGAGGAAGTCACGCGACTGCAGGGTCTCCCTGATCGTCTGGAACGCTAGCGAGCGGACGACCATGAGGTCGCGCTGGCCGGTGTTCATCGTGAAGTCGAGGTAGCGCTGGCGCACCTTCGCCTCGGGGTCGGTCAGCCCCTCGTGGAGGCTCGGCCACGGGCGCAGCGACTTCGCCGTCATCGTCCACCCGGTGACGATGAACGACGGGGTGCCGGTGCGGGAGACGCCGTCGTAGCCGGTCACGGAGATCCGGTCACCGCGGGAGAGCCACGACTGCAGCTGGGAGAGCGATTCCGCACCGAGGTTGTCCCGTTCGCAGACGAGCTGGACGTCGTGGCCCTGCGTGCGCAGGTCGAGGAAGACGACGCCGCCGTGGTCGCGGATGCCGAGCACCCGCCCGTCGATGACGGTGCCGGGCACGGCGTCGGCGGCCGCCTCGGCGGGATAGGGCTCGACCCCGGAGGCGAGCATCCGCTCGCGCACGTCGAGACGGTGGCGGACCTGATCGGGGATCCGCGACGCGGTGTCCGAGGCCGGCGCCGAGGCGGTGATCCCGAGCAGCGGGGCCGCTTCCTCGGGTGTGTAGATCGGCTGTTCGTGCTGGCCTTTGCCGAAGATCTTCGGCGGGGTGAGGAACCCTTCGGCGATGCTCACGGCGAGGCCGATGCGGGCGAGGTCCGAGCCCTCCGGGTAGCAGAGCATCCGGGGCACCCACGTCGGGTGGTACTTCTCGTTGGACCGGTAGAGGGACTCGAGCTGCCAGAACCGGGAGAGGTAGAGGAGGACGTTGCGCCACAGCCGCTTGATCGGCCCGGCCCCGAGTTCCTTGCCCTGTTCGAAGGCGGACCGGAAGACGGCGAAGTTGAGTGAGACCTCGGCGATCCCCTGATCGGGTGCCTCGCGCATGAGGCCGGCGACCATGAACTCGGTGACGCCGTTCTCCGCGAACGGGTGGCGGCGCATGAGGTCGAGGGAGGCTCCCGAGCGGCCCCACGGCACGAAGCAGAGCAGTCCCGCCGTGGTCTCGGCCAGCGTTCCCGCGTCGGCGGGGAAGAGCGCTTCGACGACGATCCCGTCGGAGTCGGCGGGGTCGCCGAAGCGCCCGAGCGCCATCGAGAAGCCGCGTTCGGTGTCCCCGTCACGCCATTCGTCGGCGAACCGGGAGAGGCCTGCGAGCTCGTCGGCGGGGATCTCTCCCTGCCGGCGGATGCGGAGCGTGTAGCCGAGGCCGGAGAGCTTCGAGACGGCCCGCTGCACCTCGGGCAGCGAGGAGAGGATGAAGTCCTTCGTGTAGAGCACAGCCTCGTCGCCGACGTGGAGGACCTTGAGTCCGGCCTCGTGATAGGCCTGCGCACCCTGCTTCGAGGCGGCGAGGACGGCGGGCACCCAGCCGTAGGATTCGGCGTAGTTGACGAACCCGCGGGCGGCACTCGCCCACTGCGAGGGCGGTCCGATCGGGTCGCTCGCGACGAGGCAGACGCCGGCCTGGACGCGGTAGGTGAGCACGCAGTCGTCGGCGAAGAACGCCGACCGGTCCCGCCGCGTCGAGAAGTAGCCGAGCGAGTCCGAGGGATGGTCGGCCAGGCCCTCGCGGACCTGGCGCTCCTGGTCGATGTCGATGCGCTCGGCATCGCGCGAGGACCGCAGCAGGGTCCAGAAGGCGAGGATGATGCTCGCTCCGGAACCGAAGCCGAAGAGGGTGATCATCCAGCTCGACGCGGTGTTCTGCCGGACGCCGAAGAGCTCGGCGAGGATCTGGCGGGCTTGGATCATCGTCAGGCCGCCGGTGACGTACTGGCAGGTCAGCACGATGAGCACGGTGAGGACGAGGCCAGCGGCGAGGACGACGAGCGCCTTGAGGAAGCCGCGCGCTGGGTCTTCGCGACGTACCACCGGCGGTAGACGAGGAGGGTGATGATGACGATCACCGGCACGGCGATGCCGGTGGCGAGGTCCCAGGCGAGGAGGTCGGGGGCGGTGAAGTACACCGCGATGACGATGAGGATGTAGAGGAGGAGGATGACGGCCAGGAACACGAGGAGGATCCACCACGCCAGGCGCTTGCGGATGTTCAGGGCGGCCGCGAGGAGGAAGAGGATGACCGAGGAGACGAAGTCGACCGGGGTGATCGGGACGATCCAGTCGAAGACGAAGCTGAGGACTCGGCCGAGCCAGCTGTCCTCGGGAGTGATGAGGTTGATGAGCATGAGCACGGCGAGGATGGTGAGCACGCGCGGCAGCCAGCGCACGAAGAACGGGGTGCCCTTCGCCGAGGAGATGTCTGAGGGGGGCATAGGGGGAATCCTTTCACACTGCTCCGACCTGGACCCTCAGGTGCGAGCCGCACCACATCACTCCTGTTGCCCAGGTCACATATGGTGTCACAGGAAAGCCCGCTTGCAGTGACGGACGACCGTGAGTTTTCAGATTAGGTTACCCTAATGAGAAGTGTGGGCCAGGGTGTGCAATTCTCGTGACATGAAACTCGACCATGTGTCCTTCGCCAGTGAACCTGACGGCTATCGAGCGACTGCCGAGCGCATCTCGGACCAGCTCGGTGTGGTTCCCTACGACGGCGGGGTGCATCCGCGTTTCGGTACCCGGAATCTCATCTTCCCGCTTGCGGGCGGCCATTACCTCGAAGTCGTCGAAGCCTTGGAGCACCCGGCCGCTCTCTCGACCCCCTTCGGCCAAGCTGTGCGGACGCGCTCCGAACTCGGCGGCGGTTGGATGGGCTGGTGCGTGTCCGTCGACGATCTCTCCGAGGTCGAGACGCGCCTCGAACGCAAGGCCGTCGACGGCAATCGCACGCCCGAGTCGGGAGAAGAGCTCAAGTGGCTGCAGATCGGAGTCAAGGGGCTCATCGCCGATCCCCAGCTGCCGTTCTTCATCAAGTGGTCCGCCGATTCGTCTCAGCATCCCTCCTCGTACAAGACCAATGAGGATGTCTCGATCGACACCCTCCAGATCGCGGGCGACCGTGATCGCCTGCGCGACTGGCTCGGCACCGACGATGCCAAGCCGATCCCGGAGATCCACATCGACTGGTCGGCCCCGCACGGCGCCCCCGGCATCATGTCGGTGACGTTCGAGACCGAGAAGCACGGCCTCGTCACGATCTGACCCGGGCGCTTCGACATCGCCCCGGGCGCTTCCGAACCTCCGCAGACTCAGCAGACGATGAGAGAGGTCTGCCCGCCCCACAGAGCAGCCGCGCACAGCCCCCGATCGGGCCGTGCGCGGCTGTGTCATGTCCCCGCCGCGCTGCCTGTCCGGCTGCCCGTTTGCGGTCACATCGCCGAGGTGATTGCGCTGAATCGGCTCGAATCCCTCGGTTCTGTGATCACGAACGCGTCCTCAGACCGGGGTGGGGCCCCAGCGCCGATCGTCATTCAGCCGACGCGACGACCAGCCGACGCAACGGCGAACGCGAGGTGGATGCCGCAGGATCCGCGCCGGATCACCGAGGGTCGACGAGGGCGAGCACCCCGGGGGCGAGGAATCCGACGACGTCGATGAGGGTGTGGGCCCACACGAGCGGCATGAGTCGGCCGGTGCGCATGAAGAACCACCCGAAGATGATGCCCATCGCGAAGTTCCCGAGGAACGGCCCGATCCCCTGATAGAGGTGGTAGCTCGCGCGGAAGAGGGCGAGGGCGATGATGATCGTCCACGGCCGATAGCCGAGTTCCCGGAGACGCTCGGCGCCGAATCCGAAGAGGAGGACCTCTTCGAGGATCCCGTTCTTCGCCGCCGCGAGGATGAGCACGGGGATCGTCCACCAATGGTCGCCGAGGTTGGCTGGCTGCACCTCGGCGGTGATCCCGAGTGCCCTGCCGCCCGCGTAAATCCCCAGGGTCCCGATCCCGATGACGAGGAGGAGGCCCGCACCCTGAGCGAAGTCGCGGACTCGGTGCCCCTGGACGCCGAGGCGTTCGCTCAGGGGCCGCCGGTCGGAGTCGCGGGTGAGGAGGTAGAGGGCGAGCGCGACGGGGACGAGGGAGAACCCGATGTCGAGGAGCTGGTAGACGAGGTCGAAGAACGGCCGCGGATTGAGGGAGGTGTTGAGCTTCGCCTCGGCGTCGCTGATGGGGCCGCGGGTGATGATGTCGGCCAACCGCACGACCGCGTAGACCGCGGACTGGCCGAGGGAGAGGGCGGCGACGAGCCCGAGCTCGATCCACAGGCGCCTGCGCTCCCGCGGGTCGGTCGCGGTCTCCATGCTCACCGTCGTTCTCCTCCGTCTCGTTGTCAGTGCTTCGGTTCGTCGCGGCCCTCGGCGGGACCCGCCTGCGGACCCGCCTCGGACTCGGATCCAGTCGACGCTGCGTCTGTCGGCGCGGAACCGGTTGACGCTGACCCGCCGGACGTCGAGCCGGTCGATGGCGGACCGTCCGACGAGGACCCGGCCGGGGCGCCCACCGTCGCGGTCTCACGGTCGGCGGCGCGCGCCTCGGCGACGTCGAGGACCTGACCGCGGGCCATGTTCTTCACGTGCCGCTTCTCGGCCCGGCGCTCCTTGGCCCCTTCGAGGAGCAGGTAGAGGACGGGGACGAGGATGAGCGTGAGGATCGTCGAGCTGACGAGTCCGCCGATGACGACGATCGCGAGCGGCTTCGAGATGAACACGCCCCCGCCGGTGAGCCCGAGCGCCATCGGGACGAGCGCGAAGATCGTCGCCGCCGCGGTCATGAGGATCGGCCGGTAGCGCAGGCGCGCGCCGCCGACGATCGCCGGCCGCAGCTCGACCCCGCGGGCGCGGAAGTGGTTGATGAGGTCGATGAGGACGATCGCGTTCGTCACGACGATGCCGATGAGCATGAGCAGGCCGATCATCGCCGTGAGCCCCATCGCGGTGTCGGTGAGGAGGAGCAGCGCGATCGAACCGGTCGCCGCGAACGGGATCGAGACGAGGAGGATGAGCGGCTGGAGCAGCGACTTGAAGGTCGCGACCATGATGACGAAGACGATGAGGATCGCTGCGAGCATCGCCAGCCCCAGCTGGGAGAACGCGTCCTCCTGCTCCTCGGTGGCACCGCCGGTGTCGACGGTGACGCCGTCGGGGATGTCGACCTCGCCGAGCGCCGCCTGCACATCGGCGGACAGCGTGCCGAGGTCGTCTCCGGAGGGGGTGACCGACACCGTCGTCGAACGCTGACTGTTCGTGTGGCGGATGTTCGGTGCGGTCCTCACCTCGTTGACGTCGGCGACCTCGTCGAGTTCGATGTACTGCGGTTCGGCCGGCGCCGCCGCCCCGGTGCCTGCACCAGCATCGGTGCCAGCGCCCGCACCGGCTCCCGTTCCCGCTCCGGCGCCGGCTCCAGCTCCGGCACCACCGGGGGCGGTCGGCGTCTCGGGTGCGGCGGGGATCTCGAGGCTGCGCAGCTCGTCGACCGTCGTCGCCTCGCGGTCGAAGAGGAGGACGGAATGGGTGACGTCGTCGATGACGACGTCGCCGATCGTCTGCCCGCGCATCGCCCGCTGGACGTACTGGCCGATCGCCGCCTCGGTGAGGTTCTCCTCGGCGGCCCGCTCCGAGTCGATCGTGACCTCGATGACCGGTTGGACGGCCTCGACGTCGCTCGTCACGGACTGGGTGCCGGGCACCTGCTCGAGCCGGTCGGCGACGGTCTGCGTCGTCTCCTCGAGGACCTGCGTGTCGGTCGACGTCAGGGTGACGTCGATCGTCTGCGCACCCGGTGTCGAACTCTGATCTTCGACCTCGACCTGCCCCACGCCCTCGAGGCGTCGAACGCGTTCTGCAGCTCGGTCGTGATCGACTGCGCCGAGACACCGTCCTTCGCGTTGACGATGTACGTGCCCGTCAGGCCCGAATCGTCGACGAAGCCGAAGTTCGACCCGCCGATCGACACCTGATAGGACTCGATGTTCTCATCACCGGCGAGGATGTCCTCGACCTGCCGCGCCTGGTCGGAGGCCTCGGTGAGGTCGGTGCCGGGTTCGAAGGTCTGGCTCACCTGCAGCTGCTCCTGGCCGGTGTCGCCGAAGAGCTCGGTCTTCAGCTGCGGCACCATGAATCCGGTGCCGACGAGGATGATGACCGCGGCGAGGATCATGATGACCGGATGCTTGGTGGAGAACGAGATCACCGGCATGTACGTCTTCTGCAGGCGCGTGACCGGGGAGTGGAGGGCGGCGAGTTCGTCGACCTCCGCCGCTTCGCGCCCCGCTGAGGCCGACGATGCCGACCCCGCGGCACCGGACGCGGAGACTCCCCCGGACCCTGACCTCGCCCGCGATCCCCCACCGACGGCTCCCGACCCCGCGGGCACGAGTCCGTCGTCGGTCTCGACGGCGCCGCCGGCGTCGTAGCGTCCGGCGGTGAGGATGCTCTGCTTCTTCGCCGCCTTGCGCGCCGCTCTCCGCTCGGTGCGCCACTGCCCGAGCATCTGCCTGCGGCTGCGGCGGATCTCCGCTTTCTCCTCCCGGGTGAGCTTGACGGTCGACTCCCGCTGCCGGAGGAACCAGTACGCGAGGACCGGCACGATCGTCAGCGCGACGAAGAGGCTCGAGAGCAGGGCGATCGTCGCGGTGAGCGCGAAGGGACGGAACATCTCCCCCGTCTGCCCGGTGACGAACGCGAGCGGGAGGAAGACGGCGACCGTCGTCAGGGTCGAGGCGGTGATGGCTCCGGCCACCTCGGCGACGGCGGCGAGGATGTTGGCGAACTTGTCACCGCCGGCGGCATGCCGACGACGGATCGCCTCGATGACGACGATCGAATCGTCGACGACGCGGCCGACGGAGATCGTCAGCGCACCGAGGGTGAGCATGTTGAGCGTCTCCCCGCCCATCCACAGGCCGATGAGGGCGATGAGGAGGGAGAGCGGGATCGAGATCGCGGTGATGATCGTCGCGCGCACGGACAGGAGGAAGACGAGGATGACGAGGACGGCGAAGATGAGGCCGAGCATGCCCTCGTTGAGCAGGTCCTCGATCGACTGCTCGATGAAGGGGGCCTGATCGAACGCGGAGACGAACTGCGTGTTGTCGCCCATCGTCCCCTCGAGGTCGGGCAGCCGCTCCGCCACCGCGTGGGAGACGTCGACGGTGTTCGCGTCGGATTCCTTCATCACCGACACCGACAGCGACGGCTGGCCGTTGGTCCGCGAGATCGATTCGACGGGAGCGTCGGCGATCGCGACATCGGCGACGTCGCCGAGTGTGATCGGTCCGTCGCTGCCGTTGATCGCGAGGTTCTCGATCGCTTCGACCGAGCGCACGCGGCTGCCGACCTCGACCGGTGCCGTGCCCTGGCTGCTGTTGAGGTCACCCGCCGAGGTGGGGATGCCGTTGGACTGGAGAAGCGAGGCGATCTCGTCGACGCTGGCGCCCTCGTCCTCGAGGTCGTCCTGGCGGATGCGGATGTCGACCTGCTTCGTCCGGGCCCCGGCGATCTGGACCTGGGAGACGCCGTCGACCTTCGACAGCTCGGGTTCGACGATGTCGTTGAGGTCAGCGGCGAGCCGGTCCTCATCGGCGTCCGAGGTCACCGACAGCGCGAGGACGGGGATGTCGTCGGTGCTCAGGGTCAGCACATTGGGTTCGACGCCCTCGGGCAGCTGCGACTGCACCTGGGACACGGCGCGCTGCAGGGTGCGGACGATGTCGTCGGAGTTCACCCCGTATTTCGTGCTCACGGTGATCGTCGACGACCCGGCTGAGGACACCGAGGTCATGTCCTCGACCTCGGAGAGCGGGGCGAGCGCTCCTTCGAGCGGGTCGGTGACTTCGGACTCGACCGCCTGCGGGGTCGCACCTTCGTACGTCGCGGTGACCGTGGCCTGCGGATTGTCGAGGGAGGGGAAGAGCTCCTGCTTGAGCGCTCCGGCCCCGATGACGCCGAAGATCACGGCGACGACGGAGATGAGTGCGATGAGCGCACGGTTCTTCAGACTCAGGCGGGTCAGAAAACTCACTCGTGGACTTTCTTCTCGGGAAGCCGACCGGAGCCGCGACATACGACACCACGGTCATCCTAGTGACCGGGACTGTGAGCTCGCCCGACGAGGTCGCCCGGCCCGCCGCGCCGACCCCGCGAATCCGCTCCGACGCCGTGAATCCGCACCGACGCCCCGAGTTCCCACCGACGCACTGAACCGACAAATACGCCGTTAGCGCAGAGCGTATTTGTCGGTTGAGGGCGTCGATGTCGATGGCGCCGCTAGTGAGGGTGGTGGTTGAGGGCGTATTTGTCGGGTGAGGGCGTCGGTGGCGCGACGACGCTGAGTCCCCGCCGACGCCGTCGACCAGCCCCTGCCGCACCAACGCCGTGAACCTGCACTGACGCCCTGAATTCCCACCGACGCACTGAACCGGCAAATACGCCCTTAGTGCAGGGCGTATTTGTCGGTTGGGGGCGTCGATGGCGACGGGGCCGCTGGCGAGGGTGTCGGTTGAGCGCGTAACTGTCGGTTGGGGGCGTCGGTGTCGGCGGCGACGGTGGCGAGGGTGCCGGTTGAGAGCGTATTTGTCGGTTGGGGGCGTCGATGGCGGCGGCGAGGGCGCCGGCGCAGACCGCGAACGCGCCTACTCGGCGGCCGTCGTTCGCGGGCGGGTCTCGCGGCCGGTGAGCCAGACGGCTGCGGCGATGAGGCCGAGGGCACCGGTGAGGAGGAACGCGGCGGAATAGCTCGCGTGGTCGATGACGACGCCGGCGATGACGGGGCCGAGGATCGCCCCGCCGTCGAGGGCCATCTGGTACTTCGCGAGCACCCGGCCGCCCTTGCGGTCACGGCCGATGACGTCGGCGACCGCGGCCTGCTGGGCGGGATTGGCGAGACCCGAGCCGATGCCTGCGATGATCGAGAGGACGAAGAAGAGCCAGATCGTCTCCGTGAATGCCAGGGCCGCGGTCGAGACCCCGAGGACGGTGAGGCCCCAGAGGATGAACGGCTTGCGGCCGTACGTGTCGGCGAAGCGGCCGACGACGGCGACGGCCGAGGCGTTGCCGATCGCGAACATCGTCAGCGCCAGTCCCGCCACGGCGGTATCGGCGCGCAGGATCTGGATCGCGAAGAGCGGGTAGATGGCCACGCGGATGCCCATCGCCGACCAGCCCTGGACGAACGCGGAGACGAGCGCCGCACGGTAGGCGGAGTCCCGCCACGCCTGCCGGAACGTCATGACCTCCTGAACGCGCTCGTCCTGTGCGGCCTCGCGCCGGGCCCGCCCGGACTTCGTCGCCGACCCCGCCGAGGCGGTCGAGGCGAGGAACACGCGCACGACGCCGGCGGCGATGACGAGGCCGATCGCGTAGATGAGGAAGGGCAGGCGCATCCCCCACCCGGCCATGAGTCCGCCGAGCACGGGGCCGGCGATGCCGCCGACGAGGAACGCGGTGGCATAGGTGCTCGACGCCTTCGCCCTGGCATCGACGGGGGCGAGACGGATGATGAGCGCCATCGCGGAGACGGTGAACATCGTCGAGCCGATGCCGCCGAGGCCGCGGAAGATCAGCAGCTGCCAGTAGTTCTGGGCGAACGCGACCGCCGCCGTGGAGGCGGCGACGACGAGGAGCCCGGTGATGTAGATTCGCCGTTCCCCGAAGGCGTCGACGAGGCGGCCGGAGGTCGGGGAGAAGACGAACCGGAAGAACGCGAAGGAGGAGACGACGATCGTCGCCGCCGTCACCCCGAAGTCGAAGCTCGCCGCGAACTGCGGGAGGACGGGGGCGATGATGCCGTAGCCCAGCGCCACGATGAACGCGGCGCGACGAGGACGTAGATCTCCTTCGGCAGGCGGCGATCGGCAGCGAGTGGGGCGCTGTCCGGATCGGCGGCCGCCTCGTCGCGCTGCCCCTCCTCGCCTCTCACAGGGTGTCGAGGAACTGATCGGGGTCGGGCAGGGGGCGGGTGCTCGTCGTCAGACGGGCCCGATAGCGCTCGGGCACGGCCCCGATGTAGAACCAGCCCATGAGCAGCTCACTGTCGGTCAGCCGGTGGAGGCGGCGGACGGCGGGTTCGTTCGTCAGGGTGCCGCTGCGCCACATCACACCCCAGCCGGCCTGCCAGAGGGCGAGTTCGAGCAGGTGTCCGGCACCGGCCGCGGTCGCGTGCTGCTCCCATTCGGGGACCTTAGGGTGCGGTGTCGGCGAGGCGACGAGCGCGAGGAGGAGTTCGGCGCGCAGGGGCTTCGTGTTGACCTCACCGGGCGCGCGGGTGACGCCCGCGGCCTCGTCGAGGGCGGCGCCGAGGCGGAGGCGGTCGTCCCCGCGGATGATGACGAACCGCCACGGCTTGAGCGCCTTGTGGTCGGCGACGGAGGAGATGATGCGGATGATCTCCCGCAGATCGGAGTCGCTCGGGGTCTCCGAGTCGACCTTCGAGATCGAGCGCCGTGTCGCCAGGGCGTGGAGGACCGGGTCGGTGAGCGCGTCGATCGAACTCGGCTGCGAATAGTCCGGTCCCGTGCGCGACTCCTCCCCCGCCTCGGCGAGGGTGGGCCCCACCGCGGTCGGGAACGGATCCCCGGAATCGGTGGGCATAGTCTCGCCCGACGGTCCGGCGGCGGTTCTCACGGCCTGGGCGGCGAGTCTCTTCGCCCACGGACCGGTCTCTCCGTCGAGGAAATGGGTGCGCGCGAGCTCACGCTCGGCGGTCGAGCGCTTCGGCTTCTTGGCCGCCTTCTTCCCACAGCCGGACTTCTTCTTGCTCCCCACTCAGCTCACCCAGTTCGCGTAGGCCTTCCGCGCCTTCGACAGCTTCGGGTCGATGATCACCCGGCAGTAGCCGTTGTCGGGGTTGTTCGTGTAGAAGTCCTGGTGGACGGTCTCGGCCGGGTAGTAGGTGCCGAGCGGTTCGAGGGTCGTGACGATCGGGTCGTCGAAGTACTCCTGGGCTTCGGCGATCGCCTTCTCGAACTCGGCCTTCTCCTCGTCGTCGCGGTAGAACATCGCCGACCGGTACTGGGTGCCGACGTCGTAGCCCTGGCGGTTGAGGCTCGTCGGGTCGTGACCGGTGAAGAAGAGGCCGAGGATGATGCTCTCGGGCACGATTTCCGGATCGAAGGTGACCTGGAGGGCCTCCGCGTGGCCGGTCGTTCCGCCGGCGACTTCACGGTAGTGCGGGTCGGGGGTGTCGCCGCCGGTGTATCCGGAGACCACCGAGGTGACGCCCTTGGTGCGCTGGTAGACGGCATCGAGGCACCAGAAGCATCCGGCGCCGAGCGTGAGGGTGCGAAGTTCGCTCATAGTTGGTACAACGGCTTTCGGTTCAGCGTATTCCCGGGCCCGCGTTCGGGGCGCCCGGGATCGTTCAGCAGTGTAGCCGACGGCGTGGTGCTCGACGGCCCGCGGTTCGAGAACGTGGAGTCCGACGGCGTGGGACCCGACGACTCGGTGCTCGACGGCTCGGTGCTGATCGCTCAGCTGCGGTCGGTGCGGAACGTCAGGTCAGCCGGTCGCGGCCAGTCGGCGAGCGTGAGCGGCGGTGGTTCCGGGGCGTCGTCGACGACCACCGCAACGCCGTCGAGGTCCTCGTCATCGAAGGTGTCCGGGTAGCCTTCCACGCCGTCGGGGTGGAGGGTCCCCGGTGCTGAGGCGTCGAGGCGCTCGGCGGTCTCCGCAGCCAGGACGAGGTCCTCGCCGTCCTCGGCGGCGAGGAGCTCGATGCGCGCGAGCAGTCCCTCGGAGATCTCGAGGCTGAGTTCGAGCCCCGTGGGTTCGTCGTCGCCGGTCGCACCGGTCAGCGCCTCCCCGGCCTCGACGACGCCGACGACGGGGTAGGTCTGGGTGGCGGGCACCGCAGCGGGCGCGTCCGAGTCGAGGTAGACGTCGATGCTCGTGATGTCCTCCTCGGCGAGCAGTGCCGCCAGATCCTCGTCACTGAGCTCGATCGGATCGCTGCCGGGGAACTGCTTCGTCGAGTACGGCACCCACACGAAGAACCGGGCGTGCTCGAGTTGGGCCCGGACCACCTCGGCGACGTCCTGGGACTGCGGGTGCGGCTGGTCGAGGATCGCCTCGACGGAGGCCCGGATGTGAGGGGGCAGTTCGATCTCGACGGGGGCGAAGGCGGTGTGTCCGTCGATCGCCTCGGCCGCGACGAACTCCTCGGCCTTGTCGAGGGCGAACGCGGTGACGGCCATGACCGTCGAGTTCACCGCGGCGTTGAGCCCCCGGCCGACGCCGGTCGGCAGCTTCGCATCCCAGCGGTCCTTGATGTCCTGGATCGGCGTCCACAGGGCCCAGCTCGCGACTCCGGCGGCGACCGCGGCGGCAACGTTGAGCACGGCCTGCGACTTCCATGTATCGGCCTCGACCGTCCACGCCTCGGAATCCTCACCGTCGACATCGAGCTGCCCGAATGCCGTGTCGTCATCGGCGAACGCGGAGTCCTGGTCGGCGAATGCCTTCGTGCCTCCGAGCCAGGTCAGGGCGGCCGTGGCCACTGCGTAGGCGGCGCGGACCACGGGTTCCTGACCGGCGGTGAAGTCACGGCGGCGGACGATGCTCTGCGCTCCGGAGCCGAGCGTGGAGACGGCGCGGACGAGGAGGCGATGGCGTTGGGGGATATCGGGGAGGCGCATGTCCACATCGAATCACGCGCACCTGAAGCGCGGGTGTGAACTCGCTGGCCGGACGGCGACGCTCGCCGGACGGCGAAGGCTCAGAGCACGAGCGAGCTCGGCAGGGTGAATCCGAGTTCCGCGGCGGCCGTCTGCGTCGAGGGCTGGTTCCACAGCCGCGCGACCGCCTCGTTCGTCGCCAGCGACCGCATCTCGGCCTTGTCGAGGAAGAGGATCCCGCCGAGGTGGTCGGTCTCGTGGGCGACGATGCGCGCTGACCAGCCGGTGACCTCCTCGGCGAAGGGGGTGCCGTCGAGCTCTTCACCGCGCAGGGCGATCGTCCGCGGGCGGGCGACGACGGCCTGGTAGCCGGGGATCGACAGGCAGCCTTCGTAGAAGGCGACCCGCTCTGACGTAGACGGCTCGTAGGAGGCGTTGACAATGGTGCGGAACGGAAGCGGCTCCCGCTCGCGCACCGCAGCGGCTTCGGGGCTGATGGCGGCGGGGTCCTCGGCGACGAAGAGGGACAGCCCGACACCGACCTGGGGGCCGGCGAGTCCGACGCCCGGGGCGGCGCGCATGGTCGCTCGCATCACCTCGGCGAGGCGGGCCAGCGTCGCATCGTCGACCTGTCCGGTAAACGGCAGCACCGGGGTCCGCAGGATCGGGTCGCCGGCATCGACGATGGGGGCGATGCCGCCGCCCGCCTCGGCGGCCGCGAGGACGGCATGGATCTGGTCGGCGACGAGACGGTCGGTGAGCTGCACTGGGTTCTCCTGAATGCGTGGGGTCAGCGGGCGCGGGCGACGATGAGCTCGGCGTGCTTGAGCAGCGGGGCGTCGATCATCTTGCCCTCGTAGGCGAACGCGCCCTTCTCCGTCTTCGCACGCTCGAGGACGGCGTTGGCCCAGGTGAGCTGGTCGTCGCTGGGGCGGAAGGCCTCGCGGACGACGGGCACGTGGTTGGGGTGGATGGAGACCTTGCCGCTGAATCCGGATTCGACGGCGTCGTCGGCTTCGGCGGCGAGACCGTCGTGGTCGGGGATGTCGGCCCAGATCGAATCGAGCGCGTACTTCCCGTGGGCGCGGGCGGCGAGCAGGGTCGAGCTGCGCACGTGGGCGACGACGTCACGCCACGTCCCGTCTGCCCGGCGGGAGGAGCCCCCGCCGAGGTCGGCGATGAGGTCCTCGGAGCCCCACATCAGGCCGTAGGTGTTGTCGGCGGCGGCGATCTCGGCGACGTGCAGGGCGCCGAGCGCGGTTTCGATGAGGGCGATGACCTCGAACCCGGCGAGGATCGTCAGATCGTCGGCCGACTCCGTCTTCGGCAGCATGACGGCCGTGTAGTCGGTCTGCGCGAGCATCCGCAGGTCGTCGGCGAGGTGCGCGGAGTCGCGGGCGTTCACGCGCACGACGGTGCGGGCGGGATCGAGCGGGTAGTCGATGATCGCTTCGCGCGCCGCGTCCTTGTCGGCGTCGTTGACGGCGTCCTCGAGGTCGAGGATGACGATGTCGGAGCGTTCGGCGGCCTTCTGGAACCGGTCGGGCCGGTCGCCGGGGACGAAGAGCCAGGCGGGGGCGAATTCGAGTGCCATGGTCGGTCTCCTCACTTCTCCGTCTGCGGGGCCGCGGCCTGCGGGGATTCGGTCTGCGGGGATTCGGAGGGGGCCGCGGTCTGCGGTGTCGTCGCGGACCCCGCGGTCGCCTCGGCGGGCTTGGCATGGGACGAGTCGAACATCATCGTCTGGCGCACGGCCTTCGCGACGAGCTGGCCGTTCTGGTTGTAGCCGCGGTGTTCGAGGGTGACGATGCCCTGTCCGGGGCGGGACTTCGAGGCGCGCTTGTCGAGGATCGTCGTCTCCGCGTAGAGGGTGTCGCCGTGGAAGAGCGGGGCGGGGAAGCTGACCTCGGAGAAGCCGAGGTTGCCGACGATCGTGCCCTGGGTGAGCTGGGAGACGGACAGGCCGATGAGCGTGGCGAGGGTGAACATCGAGTTGACGAGGCGCTGCCCGAAGGGCTCGGTCTCGGCGAAGGCGGCATCGAGGTGGAGGGCCTGCGTGTTCATCGTCACCGCGGTGAACCACGTGTTGTCGGCCTCGGTGATCGTCCGGCCCGGCGCGTGCTTGTAGACGGTGCCGACTTCCATCTCGTCGAGCCACAGTCCGCGCTGTTCGATGACCTTGCTCTCGCTCATTCTCGCTCCTTCGTCGTGATGTTTCGAGCTTACCCGTCAGCTGGGTCACAGTCTGCGGCAGGTGCGGTTGCCCCGGGGCCCGCACGATCACCGCCGAAGCGGTCCGAGGAACGCTCCGACCACGGCGGTGCCGGCGGCGACCGCGAACGCGGGACCGGCGCCGAGCCCGGTGATGAGGGCCCCGAGGAGCGGTGCGCCGAGGGCCTGGCCGACGGCGATGAGGAGGAAGGCGAGTCCGACGCCGGCCGCGGGCGCCCGGTCGTAGACCTCGGTGCCCCAGACGAGGAGGAGCCCGGTCAGGGCGATGTAGACGGCCCCGAAGACCGCGGCGGCCGCCCAGGCACCGGCGATGCTGCCGGGCACGGCGGCGAAGAGCAGGGTCGATGCGGCGAGGATGAGCATCGCGACGAGCCAGCCGCGGCGCAGTCCCACCGTCGCGGCGAGGTCCCCGGAGACGGCACCGAGCATGCCGAAGGTGCCGAGGAGGATCCAGGCGATCGCCGAGGCGGTCTCCCCCATGCCGCCGACGCCGACGAGGAGGTCGCGGCCGAACGTCCACACGGCGGCGCTCGCAAATCCCATGAGCGCCGAGGCGGTCATCAGCGGCGTGCTTCCGCGCGGGAGGAGCGGGCGGGGCAGGAAAGCGGGCTCGGCGATCCCGGGCCGGCGCGGTGAGGGTGTCGCGGCCCTGGCACCGCCGGGTGAGGGGACGGCGCGCAGGATCCAGAGGGTGACAAGGGCGGAGAGGACGGCGAAGGCGATCCATGCCCAGCGCCACTGGCCGAGGGTGAGCAGGGCGATCGGTCCGGCGACGGCGACGCCGAGTCCTGTGCCGGCGTTGATGACCGTCTGGGTCCGACCGCGGACGGACGAGCGCACGGACTGCGCGACGGCTTGGGCGAGCGGCGGTGAGGCGACACCGGTGCTCGATCCGGCGATGAGGACACCGATCGCGAGCATCGTCGTGGTGGGGGCTGCGGCGATGAGCGCGGTGCCAATCGTCGCGATGATCCCGGCGCAGGCGGCGATGGGACGGGCACCGCAGCGCGGGGTGAGGATCGTCGCGGCGACGATCGCCAGGCAGTAGGCGATGTACGACCCCGAGGCGATTGCCCCGGCCGTCTGTGCGTCGAGTCCGAAGTCCGCGCGGAATGCCGGGAGGAACAGTCCGAAGGCGAAGCGCGCGAGGCCGTAGCAGGCGGCGATGAGGCTGAGTCCGGCCGCCGCGAGGGCCAGAGTGCCGCGGCGGCCGAGGAGTGCTGCGCCGGTGTCGGTCGAGGTCATTGCGGAGATCTCCGGGGCTCGTCGTCGAGTCGCCGGCGAACAGTGCCGCCAGGCAACTTCACAGGTCTGTGAACTAGTGTGATCACAAGTACACTGATCTGTAAAGTGGGAGCGCAGTCGCACGGCGCAACGCCCGGCCGCGCCGGACGGAATCCCGCACGACTCCCCCGCGACAGGAGGACACTGATGACGACCACGACGGCAGAAGACCCCCTCACTCCCCCGCAGCTCACCGCCGGGGCGCAGCGCATCCTCGAGACAGCTGCGGGTCTCTTCTACTCCCGCGGCCTCCATGCCGTCGGCGTCGACACGATCGCTCACGAGTCGGGGAGGACGAAGCGGACGCTCTATGACCGATTCGGCTCGAAGGACGCCCTCGTCGTCACGTACCTGCAGGTCAGGCACCACACCTGGTGGTCGCGCCTGGAGCAGCGGCTCGCAGCGCTCGACGTCGACGACATCGACGAGAGGTCGGCAGCCCGCGACCGCGTGCTCGCCGTCGTCGACTCCTACTCACTCGACGCCGATACGACGGCCGAACGCGGGTGCGCGTTCGTCAACGCCGCGGCCGAACTGCCCGCCGACCATCCCGGCCGCGCTGTCATCCGGGCGCACAAGGCGCGCGTCGTCGATCTCCTCGCCGGTATCCTCGACACCGGCGGACACCCCGCACCCGAAGCCCTCGCCGAGCATGTGTTCCTCATCCTCGAAGGCGCGATCGTCCACCGCGGCCTCGACGGCGACGACCACCGCCTGCAGAGCGCCCGGGCCCTCATCGGCGATCTCCTCGCCTGAATCACCAGGCCTCCCGCCTGCCCCTGAGCTGCGGGAGGATGACACCTTCCGCAATCGCACGCTGCAGTCCCTCGCCGCGGTCGACCACCTCGGCGAATGAGGCGAAGTCCACCCGGGCCAGCCCGCCCTTTCCCCGCGGAATCCGACTAGGCTGAAGGCAACGGGCCCACCGAGTGGCAACCGCACCCGAGACCGAGGAGAGCGATGGACCGCGATTCGATCGACTGCTGGCTGACCGACATGGACGGCGTCCTGGTCAGGGAGAACAACGCCCTGCCCGGTGCCTCGGAGCTGCTCGCGCAGTGGCGGCGCAAGGACATCCCGTTCCTCGTCCTGACGAACAACTCGATCTACACCGCCCGTGACCTCTCCGCGAGGCTGCGCTCGAACGGTCTCGAGGTTCCCGAGGACAACATCTGGACCTCGGCGATGGCGACCGCGGACTTCCTCTCCCACCAGGTCGACCACGGCTCGGCCTATGTCGTCGGTGAGGCGGGTCTGACCACCGCGATCCACGAAGCCGGGTTCATCATGACGGAGAACGACCCCGACTTCGTCGTCGTCGGCGAGACCCACAACTACTCGTTCGAGGCGATCACGAAGGCGATCCGGCTCATCGACTCCGGCTCGCGCTTCATCGTCACCAACCCCGATGCGACCGGACCGAGCCCCGAGGGGGTCCTGCCGGCCACCGGTGCGATCGCCGCGCTCATCACGAAGGCGACGAACCGCGAACCCTACGTCGTCGGCAAACCCAACCCGATGATGTTCCGGTCGGCCCTCAACAAGATCGGCGCGCACTCGAAGTCCACCGCGATGATCGGCGACCGCATGGACACCGACATCATCGCCGGCATGGAGGCGGGCATGCACACCGTCCTCGTCCTCTCAGGGATTTCTACCGCCGAGGATGTCCGCCGCTATCCGTTCCGCCCCGACGAGATCCTCGACGGCGTCTACGACCTCCTCGACGTCCCGCTCGATCAGCAGACCGACCTCGGCGCCGACGTCACCGGCTCCGCGTGAGCTGACGCCCGGCACCCGCATCACGGGTCAGAGCCTCGCCGAGGTGGATCGCGCCCGATTCTCGACGCAGATTCGAGCTCGATCCACCTCGGGGGCCGGCATCACTCGGCGCGACCGGCCCAAGCAGCCCTAGACTCACTTTCATCATAAAAGTTATGTGATGGAGGTCACCATGCGCTATCCCGAGATCGTCGACGAGGACACCTGGGTCACCGCACGCCGGCGCCTGCTCGACGAGGAGAAGGACCTGACGAAGCGGATCGACGCCGTCAATGCCGCGCGCCGCCGCTTGCCGATGGTGAAAGTCGAGAAGGACTACCGTCTCACCGGCCCCGACGGGGAGGTCACGCTCCGCGCGCTGTTCGGCGATTCGCCGCAGCTCATCGTCCAGCACTTCATGTTCGATCCCAGCTGGGACCAGGGCTGTACGAGCTGCACGGCGATGGCCGACAGCTCCGCCCACCCCGCCGTCCTCGACCAACTGGCCAAACGGGGCACTGCCTTCGCCGCGGTCTCCCGCGCACCGCTGGAGAAGATCGAAGCCTACCGGACGGCGCGGGGCTGGTCGTTCCCGTGGTTCTCCTCGGCGGACAGCGACTTCAACCTCGACTTCCACGTCACCCTCAACCCCGAGGCGGCACCGCCGAACTACAACTTCCGCTCCGCCGACGAGCTCATCGCGGCCGGTCAGGAATGGCTGACGACCTATCGGGGCGAGCAGCCGGGGATCAGCGTCTTCCTCCGAGACGGCGACGACATCTTCCACACCTATTCGGTCTACGCCCGCGGGCTCGAGGTGATGATGCCGGCCTACGGCATGCTCGATCTCACCGCCCTCGGCCGGCAGGAGAGCTGGGAGGAGCCTGCCGGACGCGCACCCGTCCTCTTCCGCCACGATGCCGGAGTGCTCAGTCCGGAGACCGTCGCTCAGTGAGCGGCACCCGCGGACCTCCCCGCCGGCCCGCGGCCGGGATAGACTCTCCACCACCCGGCCCAGCGGCCGACGACGGAGACGCAAGGAGGCCCGATGCCGCGGCAGCACACCGAGATCCGGGAGACCGCCTCCGACCGGCGGGAATGGCGCAGGATCCGTCGGCACCTGCGGCCGGCGACGATGTGGGGCGTCCCGCTCAGGCTCCTCATCGCCGCCGCGGTCCTCGGCGTGCTCACCCCGCTCGTCGACCGTCAGCTCGCGACCGTCTTCAACTCCTATCCGGACCTCGACTCGGGCAGCGTCGGCTCCCTGCTCGGCATCATCTCAGGCGCCATGGTCACCCTCGCCGGCCTCGCCTTCGCCGCCCTGACAACGGCGATGAGCCTCGGCATCACGGCGATGTCCGTGCGCCTGGCTCCCCTGCTCCAAGCCGATCGCGTCGTCCAGTGGGCGCTCGGCTCGTTCATCGCGACTTTCGTCTATGCGCTGCTCATCGCCCTGAGCATCGCGCTCGGCGAGGACAGCTACAAGCCATGGGCGGGCACGATCAGTGCCGTGACCGCCACCCTCGCGTGCGCGGTGATGTTCCTCGCCTTCGTCGTCCGCGTCTGCCAGCTCCTCACCTCCGGTGCCCTGCTGCGCAAACTCGCCCGGGACGGCTGGAGAGCCACCCGCTATCTGCCGAAGAAATTCCCCGCCGAGGCGGCTGCGGTGTCCCAGCGCTCCGTGCCCGACGTCATCCGGTGCACCGGCAGCGCCCGGCCGGGGCGGCGATGCGCTGCTGGCGGTCAACACCCCGCGCCTGCTCGACTTCGAAGACGCGTGGCACTGCACGATCGAACTCGTCCCCACCGTCGGCTCCCCCGTGCCGGTGCGCACCCTCCTCTTCCGCACGAGCGTCGAACTGAGCAGCAAGCAGGCCGCCGAGCTGGAGAAGGCCGTCGCATTCGGCGACATCGAATCCGCCGCGAACGGACCGTTCGGAGCGATCCGCACCATCGTCGACATCGCACTCAAAGCGCTGTCACCGGCGGTCAACGACCCGTCCCGGGCGGTGCAGGCCCTCGACCAGATCGAGGCCATCCTCATCGGCCTCTCACCCCTGGTCGCACAGCAGGAGCGCACGCTCGCGGCCAGCCCAGACGCCTCGGTGCTGCGGGATTGGACCCGCAGCTGGACCGAGTACATCGAAGCGGCGACCGACGAGATCCGCCAGTTCGGGACGTCGTCGATCCAGATCCAGCGGCGTCTGCGGGCGCTCTTCGCCACCCTGTCCTCCGTCGTCCCGGAATCCCAGCGGCCTCCGCTCGAGGCCCGCGTGGCTGTGCTCGACCGCGGCACGGACCGCTGGTGGCACGACCCGCTCGACCGCAGGCTCGCCACGGTCAGGGATCCCGAGGGCATCGGCGGAGCCGAACACGACTGAATCGGCCCGCACGCCGAGCCCCGCACGCCGAGCCCGTACGTCGAGCCCGTACGTCGAGCCCAGCACAGCGAGCCTGGCACGCCGAAGCCGCCACGCAGTGCCGAGTCCTTACGCGAGCGCCGACATCAGCCGCATCGCCGACTCCATGTACCGGCGCGTCCACGGTCGCTTCATCCATTCGTCGAGGGTGAGCTCGTGGCTCTTCTCCCGGTAGTCGTCGATGACTGCGGAGATGTCGGGCACGAGGTTGCCGCCGGTCGTGAGCAGGCTGATCTCGTAGTTGAGTCCGAAGGAGCGCATGTCCATGTTCGAGGACCCCATGACCCCGTACTCGCCGTCGACGACGAAGCACTTCGTGTGGAGGACCGCGGGCTTCGGGTAGAGGTAGATGCGCACCCCCGCCTCGAGGAGGGCCTGGTAGTACGAGGCCTGGGCGCGGCCGACGACGTACTGGTCGGCTTCCTCGCTGACGTAGAGCTCGACGTCGACGCCGCGGTAGGACGCGGTGTTGATCGCGGCGAGCAGGGATTCGTCGGGGATGAAGTAGGGGCTGACGATCGAGAGCTTCTTCTGAGCGAGGTAGAAGAGCGAGTTGAAGACCTTGAGGTTCGGCTCCGTCGTGAACCCGGGCCCCGATGGGATGAGCTGCATTCCGCAGACGTCTCCCCCGACGTCCGGCTCCGGCGCAGTGCCCTCGTAGTCGCGGATGCCCAGCTCCTCACCGCATTCGGAGTACCAGTCGGTGGCGAAGACCGCTTCGATCGAGGCGACGATCTCGCCGCTGACCTCGACCATGATGTCGTGCCAATGCCGCCCGACCTTGATGTTGGCCTTCATGTCGTAGGTCGAGTCGATCATGTTCTGCGAGCCCATCATCGCCCGCTTCCCGTCGACGACGAGGAGTTTGCGGTGATTGCGCAGATCGATCCGCCGCAGCTTGCCCCGCCACGGGATGAACGGGAGCATGAGGTGCCATTCGATCCCGGCCGCGGTCAGCCGCTTGCCGAGCGAATGGAATCCCGGGTACTTCCGCGACCCGATGTGATCGTAGAGGACCCGGACGTGGACGCCGCGGGCCGCTGCACGCTTGAGGGCTTCGAAGAACACGTCGGTCGTCTGGTCCCACGCCATGATGTAGATCTGCACATGAACGTACTTCTGCGCCCCGTCGACGAGCTCGGCCATCCGCTCGATCGTCGAATCGTAGTCCATCGTGATGCCGTGGTTGGTGCCGGTGACCATCGGCAGCGCGGTGAGGTTGCGACCGAGTTCGGCGATGAGGTCGAAGTCGCGCGGGGCCTTCAGCGACGGCGGCACATCGGGCAGGTCGTCGGCGCCCTTGTGCATGAGCTCGTTCGCCATCGCCTGGATCCGGGCGCGCCGCCGGTTGATGTAGGGGCTGCCGATGAGGAGGAAGAGCGGGATGCCGACGATGGGCAGGAAGAGGATGAGCAGCAGCCACGCCGAGGACGATGACGGCCGCCGGTTCTCCGGCACGACGCCGATCGCGATGATCTTCACGATGTACTCGATGACGATCCACGTCACCGACGCCACGTCGCCCAATTGATGGTCGCCCAATCGATGGTGTTCACCCGCAGCCTCCGTTCGTGGGGTTGAGGTCAACCCTAACCGCCGAGGCGGCCCCCGGAGCCCGCACGCCCGCACAGGATCGCACGGGGCAGCGGTGGGAACCGCCTCGGCGGGGCGATGTTGAGCGGCGTGCCCGGGCCGACGTCACCACCGGGTCACGGAATCAGCGTCCCCCGGCGGCACCTCAATCCCAGCACCGCGACATCGGCACCGGCGGCGCCGCAGAACCTGCGCCCGACGAGGTCAGAGCCCGAGTTCGCGGGCGATGAGCATGAGCTGGACTTCCGTCGTGCCCTCGCCGACCTCGAGGATCTTCGAGTCGCGGTAGTGGCGGGCGACGAGGTATTCGTTCATGAAGCCGTAGCCGCCGTGGATCTGCGTGGCGTCGCGGGCGTTGTCCATGGCCGCGTCACCGGCGATCATCTTCGCGATCGCCGCTTCCTTCTTGAACGGCAGACCCGCGAGCATGCGGGAGGCGGCGAGGTAGTACGCGGCGCGGGCGGCGACGACGCGGGCCTCCATGCGGGCGATCTTGAACTGGATGCCCTGGAAGTCGGCGATCGGGTGGCCGAACGCCTGACGCTCCTTCGCGTACTTGACGGACTCGTCGACGCAGCCCTGGGCGGCGCCGACGGAGAGCGCGCCGACGGCGATGCGGCCCTCGTCGAGGATGCGGAGGAAGTTCGCGTAGCCGCGGCCGCGTTCGCCGAGCAGGTTCTCCTCGGGGACCTCGACGTTGTCGAACGTCAGCGGGTGCGTGTCCGAGGAGTTCCAGCCGACCTTGTCGTACGGGGGTTCGGCGGTGAAGCCGGGGGTGCCTGCGGGGATGATGATCGTCGAGATCTCCGGCACCTCACGGCCCGACTTCGAGGTCTTCGTCCCGGTCACAGCCGTGGCGGTGACGAGACGGGTGATGTCGGTGCCGGAGTTCGTGATGAAGGACTTCGACCCGTTGATCGTCCACGTGCCGTTCTCGAGCGTCGCCTTCGTCCGGGTGCCCCCGGCGTCGGAACCGGCTTCGGGTTCGGTGAGTCCGAAGGCGGCGAGCCCGGAGGCGTCGGTGAGCTTCGGCAGCCATTCCCGCTTCTGCTCCTCGGTGCCGAACCGGTAGATCGGCATCGCGCCGAGCGACACCCCGGCCTCGAGGGTGATGGCCAGGGACTGGTTGACGCGGGCGATCTCCTCGATCGCCAGGCACAGCGCGAAGTAGTCTCCGCCCATGCCGCCGTACTCCTCGTCGAAGGGCAGGCCGAAGAGGCCCATCTGCCCCATCTTCGCCACGAGGTCGTAGGGGAACTCGTGCTTCGCGTCGAGTTCGGCGCTGACGGGGGCGACCTCCTCGTCGGCGAACTTCGCAACGCCTTGACGCAGATCCTCGTATTCTTCGGGCAGCATGCCCGGGACGAAAGTGCTCATCGTGTCCTCTCCGCCGGTGGGCGTGGTTTCGCTGGTGTGTGCGGTCTGTGGTGCGGTGGTCATGCGGCGCCGCCCTTCCCGACGACCGCGACCGCCGTCTCCGTCTCAGTCGCGGAATCCGCGGCGGCCGTGTCGAGGTCGGCGGCGCTGTCGTCGACGACGGTGGCGAGCACCTCGTCGAGGGCCACCTGGGCGCCGGGCACCGCGGTGACGGTGACGGTGCCGGTGGCCGGGGCGGTGAGCACGTGCTCCATCTTCATCGCCTCGACGACGACGATCGCGTCGCCCGCCTCGACATGGGCGCCGGATTCGACCTTGACGTCGACGACCGAGCCGGGCATCGGGGCGAGCACCTCTGCCCCGCCGGCCCCGGGTGTGAGCGAGGTGTCGGCCTGCGGGCGGGTGAAGACGTGGATGCCGCGGTCGCCGGTCACCCAGATCGACCGGTCAGCGGCGTCGGAGAAGACCCGGCCGGTGTGCTGGGTGCCGTCGATGAGGACGTGCCAGGTGCCGTCGTCGCCGACGCTGACGTCGTCGACGGCGCTCGTGACGTCGACCGTCTCCCCGTCGACGGTGAGGGCGACCGTGGGGCGGAAGTCCGGACGCGAAGTGCGGAAGGGCAGCGCCCGCGCCCACGCCGAGGCGGTCCCCCGACCCAGCGCGTCCGCGGTGAGCTCCCCGGTCACCTCGGTGCCGGCCCGGCCCTGCGTGCGGAGGACGGCGGCGGTCGCGATCTGCCGGTCGATCTCCCCGGCTGTGTGGGCGAGCTGATCCTCGCCGAGGCGGTCGATGAGCGAGGTGTCGAGGTCACCGGCGACGACCTCGGGGAGGGTGGCCAGGGTGCGGAGGAAGTCGATGTTCGTCACGATACCCGGCACCGCCGAGGCCGCGAGCGCGGCGTCGAGGCGGGCGAGGGCGGTGGCTCGGTCAGGGCCCGAGACGATGAGCTTGGCGATCATCGGATCGTAGTCGGAGGCGACCCGCTGACCGGCGTCGAGTCCGGAGTCGACGCGGATGCCCTCCCCGGCGGGGAAGACGACGTCGAGCGCGCGGCCGCCGGTGGGGAGGAATCCGCGGGCGGGATCCTCGGCGTAGATGCGGGCCTCGATCGCGTGCCCGGTCAGGGTGATGTCGTCCTGGCTCAGCGGCAGCTCCTCCCCCGCGCCGACGCGCAGCTGGAGTTCGACGAGGTCGACCCCGGTGACCTCCTCGGTGACGGGGTGCTCGACCTGGAGGCGGGTGTTCATCTCCATGAAGAAGAACTCGTCGGGCCGGTCGGCGCCGACGATGAATTCGACGGTGCCGGCGCCGCGGTAGCCCACGGACCGTGCCGTCTCGATCGCCGCCTGGCCGATCCGCTCCCGGGTCGCCGCGTCGAGGAGGGCCGAGGGAGCTTCCTCGATGACCTTCTGGTGGCGGCGCTGCAGGGAGCATTCGCGTTCGCCCAGGTGGATGACGTTCCCGTGCGCATCGGCCATGACCTGGACCTCGATGTGGCGCGGGGTGGCGACGAGGCGTTCGAGGAAGAGGGTGTCGTCGCCGAAGGAGTTCGCGGCCTCGCGACGTGCGGTCTCGAGAGCGGCGGGCAGAGCTGCGGGCTCGAAGACCGCGTGCATGCCCTTGCCGCCGCCACCGGCCGAGGGCTTGATGAGGACGGGGTAGCCGATGTCCTCGGCGGCGGCGATGAGCGCCTCATTGCTCAGCCCGGCGTCCTTCGTGCCGGGCACGAGCGGCACGCCGCGGGCGGAGACGGCCTGCTTCGCGGTGATCTTGTCGCCCATCGTCCGGATCGCCTCGGGTCCGGGACCGAGGAAGACGATGCCGGCGGCCTCACACGCGGCAGAGAAGTCGGCGTTCTCGGAGAGGAAGCCGTAGCCGGGATGGATGGCCTGGGCCCCGGTCGCCTGGGCGGCCGCGATGACCTTGTCGATGTCGAGGTAGGACTCCGAGGCGGCGGCGGGACCGAGCCGCACGGCGGTGTCGGCGGCCCTGACGTGGGCGGCGTGCGCGTCGGCGTCGGAGTAGACGGCGACGGTCCGGATGCCGAGGCGCTTCGCGGTGCGGATGACGCGCAGGGCGATCTCGCCGCGGTTGGCGATGAGGATGGTGTCGAACATTGGTCAGCTCACATTCTGAAGACGCCGTAGCCGGCGGCGTCGAGCGGTCGGCTCAGGGGCGAGAAGCGGGCGAGGTCGAGGGCGAGCGCGAGGATCTCGCGGGTGTCCTGAGGTTCGATGATGCCGTCGTCCCACAGCCTGGCCGTCGAGTAGTACGGGTTGCCCTGGGCTTCGTACTGGTCGCGGATGGGCTGCTTGAACTCGTCTTCGGCCTCGGCCGACCACGTCTCGCCGCGGGACTCGATCTGGTCGCGTTTGACGGTGGAGAGGACACTGGCGGCCTGTTCGCCGCCCATCACGGAGATGCGGGCGTTGGGCCACATCCACAGGAAGCGCGGGGAGTAGGCGCGCCCGCACATCGAGTAGTTGCCGGCGCCGAAGGATCCGCCGATGACGACGGTGAATTTCGGGACGCGGGCGGTGGCGACGGCGTTGACCATCTTCGCCCCGTGCTTGGCGATGCCGCCGGCCTCGTAGTCGCGGCCGACCATGAAGCCGGAGATGTTCTGGAGGAAGACGAGCGGGATCGTCCGCTGGTCGCAGAGTTCGATGAAGTGGGCGCCCTTCTGGGCGGATTCGCCGAAGAGGATGCCGTTGTTGGCGATGATGCCGACGGGGTGGCCGTCGATGTGGGCGAAGCCGGTGACGAGGCTCGTGCCGTACTCGGCCTTGAACTCGTGGAACTGCGAGCCGTCAACGAGGCGGGCGATGACCTCGTGGACGTCATAGGGGACCTTCGAGTCGACGGGGACGATCGAGGTGAGCTCCTCCGGTGAGTGGAGCGGTTCCTGCGGTTCGATGACGTCCCAGTTCGGCGCCGGCTTCGGTCCGAGGGTGGAGACGATGTCGCGCATGATCTCGAGTGCGTGCGCGTCGTTGGCCGCGAGGTGGTCGGTGACGCCGGAGACCCGGGAGTGCAGGGCACCGCCGCCGAGGTCCTCGGCGCTGACCTCTTCGCCGGTCGCGGCTTTGACCAGCGGCGGGCCGCCGAGGAAGATCGTGCCCTGTTCGGAGACGATGATCGATTCGTCGGCCATCGCCGGGACGTAGGCGCCGCCGGCGGTCGAGGAGCCGAGGACGGCGGCGAGCTGCGGGATGCCCGCGGCGGACAGGGTCGCCTGGTTGTAGAAGATCCGACCGAAGTGCTCGCGGTCGGGGAAGACGTCGTCCTGGTTGGGCAGGTTCGCACCGCCGGAGTCGACGAGGTAGATGCAGGGCAGCCGGTTGTCCTTCGCGATCTCCTGGGCCCGCAGGTGCTTCTTCACCGTCACCGGGTAGTAGGTCCCGCCCTTGACGGTGGCGTCGTTGGCGACGATGACGCATTCGCGCCCGGCGACCCGGCCGATGCCGGTGATGATCCCGGCGCCCGGGCTCGCGTCGTCGTACATCCCGTTCGCCGCGAGCGGGGAGAGTTCGAGGAAGGGGGTGCCGGGGTCGAGGAGGGCCTCGACGCGATCGCGGGGCAGGAGCTTGCCGCGGTCGATGTGCCTCTGCCTGGACTTCTCGGGTCCGCCGAGCGCGGTGGCGCTGATGCGGTCCCGGAGTTCGGCGATGAGCGCGGCGTGCGCGTCGGCGTTGGCCTGCCCGGCCGCCGGGTTGGCCGCAGTTCCCACTGCTCTCATTCCCTGGTCCCCTCACTGCAGTTTCAGTTAATGGTGATTAACTGACTGCTATGATACTGCTCACGGTCGAGTGTGACAACGCGCACGACCACCGAGCACGAATGTGAGTGGGAATGAAGCAGACGGAAGCGACGTCGCGCGCGCGGCGGCGAAGGCGGCCAGGCGCGAGCAGCTGCTCGCGGTGGCGAAGACGCTCTTCGCCCGGCACGGCTTCCACGGGGTCCGCCTCGAGGACCTGGCCAAGGGCGTGGGCATCTCCGCACCCGCGGTCTACCGGCACTTCGAGTCGAAGGAGGCCGTCCTCGAGGAGCTCCTCGTCGGGATCTCCCAGTACCTGCAGACCGGCGGGGATGCGATCGCCTCCCGGAACGCCGAGGCGGTGCCGACGCTGCGGGCGCTCGTCGACTTCCACATCGACTTCGCGATGTCCGAGCCCGATCTCATCCGCATCCAGGACCGCGATTTCGCCGCCCTGCCCGACGGGTCGCGGCGCACGGTGCGGCGCCTGCAGCGGCAGTACGTGAGCGAATGGGCGGCCGTCGCGGCGCAGGCCCACCCGGACTGGTCGCTCGAGGCCGCGACCGTGCGCGTCCACGCGGCGTTCGGGATGATGAATTCGACGCCGTACCTCGCCCGCAGCTCCAGCGCCGAGGTGGTCCGCCGCGAGCTGCGGGCGGCAGCGACCGCGGCGCTGGGGCTATCAAAGTAAGAGTATCTATCGAGTTCTCGTCGGACGCCACGGTGCCCTATAGGCAACAAAACCAGGACGAGGTCAAATGTACGTGCACGGAAACTGCAAGAAAGATTCACGTCAGAAGCATCCGTTGCTTGAACTGAGTTCTCTCTAAACGAGCCCACATTTCGCCACCCAACCTCAATCACAGAGATACCAGCACGTTCAGGTCCACGGTCGATTCCAGGCTCGTGTCAATGCATCATGAAGCATATATTGATGATGACGGCTAAACCCGGCACCGCTGACATTGCGATAAGCAAAGTCAGTATACTTTCCATTGCGCATACCTATTCCCCCAACATCGAACAGCTGTTTCAGCAGTTGACGGATTTCATGTGTTTCAATTTCACCTTCTAGCTCTCGCTGGAGGTACTCGAAAGAAAACATGCGCCTAGGGCTTGTTCGCAACACATCCTCAAAACTTCTTAGGCGAGGCGTCTTATTCGGCGGCAAAACTCCCGCAAGGTTGTCGAATATTTCACCCACGAAATACTCAATGCAGTAGCGTTTTAACGCACTCTCAGCAATCGCCTGCGGGATTGCCGAACGTCCACCGTATTCAAGTTTCATGTAATTCAATGCCGCGATAATGTCACGCGGCAATAGACGGGTATGATCCAGGATCGCGGTTGGAATGTCGGGATATATCCACGCCCTGTGATTGGCAAAGTACTGTTTTACCAGATTAATCTGAGGATGGCGCACGGATGTTTTTCCTTGAACCAAGTTCCAAAGATCATTCTGAGGCCCAATGCCGCCAGCATTCCAGTCTAGGTGGACCGCTTTTTGCTTCATCTTGTTCAGATCGGGCCCCGAAAGCACATCAAAAATATCTGAGCGAACTGCGGTAACAAACAAATACGGCAGCCGACTAGCTTTCGACCACTTGTTCAGAGAATTGATCGCCTGGATCAAACCGGTAAGAGAATTCCACTCGTCATGATCTTCAAAGAAGAACGAATCCAATCCATCCAGTGCAATCAAATGCCGACTTTCACTTGGATTCTCGATCAAGGTTTCCTTAATGAACGCCGAGGCCTCCAATGGGCCCTGAGATGTAAATTCGTTGTTTTTTTCGGACCTGCCAAATTCACTGCTAAGAAATTTGAGATCCATCTTGATCGGACCCATTTTCCACTTTGTTACCGCCCCGATCCAATCATTTGTAATGTATCCTTGCTTACGCAGTCCAGAAATTAGTTGCTCAAGTTGCCGATGGGCGGAAGTCGCACCTACATCATTCGATAGCGAGGACAACAGCCTCAACAAAAGCAAAAATTCCCATCCAGATTGAGTCCTCGAAGCGCCCAGCGATTGTCCGCTTCCGAAGCCTGTGACATCGTTAACCGGGAAGCCGGCGAGATCCCAGAGCATAAAGAACCGGTTCGGGTCGCCTTGCCATTTGAGCCTAATATGCTCTAGAACTGCCGTTTTCCTGATCCCTTCGGGCCAAGCAATAACCAAAGATTGCGAGTTTCGATGCCGTATGCCGCTTCACGATAATCGAAGTAACCGTTTAACAGTAGTTCGGGCTCGTCGATTGCTTCTTGAGTAGCATCTATGTCTCCGAAGTTGAGATCACTGAACTTCGGGGAGAGTTCGCGCGGGGATGTCTTCTTCGCCATTTCGTTAGTCTAGACCGTCGCGCGCCAGGGCGTGAACGAAAGTCTGAGTCAAGTTCTAGGCGACTACTGATGGCGAAAATTTCGGCCGACAGCAGTTCAAACTCCTCTGCCGTTTGAGAAGCTGGCTCTCCAGGCACGAGCGCGGCCAATGTCTACAAGCGTATCGGTATCTCCAGTATTGCCTATGCCGAAGCTACGGTGACTTGGTTAGGGAGCCCTGCGAGGCGCGCCATGAGGCGTACGTACATTTTTCGGCTTCGCGATGTCCGAGCCCGATCTCATCCGCATCCAGGACCGCGATTTCGCCGCCCTGCCCGACGGGTCGCGGCGCACGGTGCGGCGTCTGCAGCGGCAGTACGTGAGCGAATGGGCGGCCGTCGCGGCGCAGGCCCACCCGGACTGGTCGCTCGAGGCCGCAACCGTGCGCGTCCACGCGGCGTTCGGGATGATGAATTCGACGCCGTACCTCGCCCGCAGCTCCAGCGCCGAGGTGGTCCGCCGCGAGCTGCGGGCGGCAGCGACCGCGGCGCTGGGGCTAT